>JBGTNF010000063.1:0-5080 GCA_041743205.1 Thermomicrobiales bacterium
ACGGGCCGCCGCCATCTTCTCGGCCGCTTCGACGACTTCCTCGATCGCGCCCTTGTACATGAAGGCCGCTTCCGGCAGGCCGTCGTGCTTGCCTTCGAGGATTTCCTTGAAGGAGCGGACCGTGTCCGCCAGCGAGACGAAACGTCCCGGAGTGCCGGTAAACTGCTCGGCCGTGTAGTACGGCTGGGACATGAACCGCTCGATGCGCCGTGCGCGACCGACCAACGCTCGGTCCTCGTCGGAAAGTTCTTCCACACCGAGGATCGCGATGATGTCCTGCAAGTCGCGGTAGCGCTGGATTACGCGTTGCACCTCGCGGGCGACTTCGTAGTGCTCCTGACCCACGACCAGCGGATCGAGGATGCGGGAGGTCGACGCGAGCGGATCGACCGCCGGGTAGATGCCCTTTTCCGCAATGGACCGCTCCAGCGAAACTGTCGCGTCGAGGTGGGCGAACACGGACGACGGCGCCGGGTCGGTGTAATCGTCCGCTGGCACGTAGACGGCCTGGACCGACGTGATGGACCCAGTCTTGGTCGAGGTGATGCGCTCCTGGAGCTGGCCCATCTCGCTGGCGAGCGTCGGCTGGTAACCCACGGCGCTTGGCATGCGACCGAGGAGCGCGGAGACTTCGGACCCGGCCTGCACGAAGCGGAAGATGTTGTCGATGAAGACGAGGATGTCGCGTCCTTCGTCGCGGAAGTACTCCGCCATCGTCAATCCGGCAAGTGCGACACGGAGGCGGGCGCCCGGCGGCTCGTTCATCTGGCCGAAGATCAAGGCGGTCTGGTCGCGCACGCCCGATTCCTCCAGCTCACCCCAAAGCTGGGTGCCCTCGCGGGTGCGCTCGCCCACGCCACAGAACACGGAGTAGCCACCGAATTCGGCCGCGATGTTGCGGATCAGCTCGGTGATGATCACGGTTTTGCCGGTCCCGGCGCCGCCGAAGACGCCGACCTTGCCGCCCTTGGTGAACGGGGCGCACAGGTCGATGACCTTGGATCCGGTTTCGAGGATCTCGATCGCGGTCGACTGCTCGTCGAAGCCAGGGGCTTCGCGGTGGATCGGCCGGTACTCGGTTGCTTGAACCTCACCCATCTCGTCGATCGGCTCGCCAGTCACGTTGAAGATGCGGCCAAGCGTGGCGGGGCCGACGGGCACGGCGATCGAGGCGCCCGTGTCCACGACATCCTGGCCGCGGCGGAGGCCGTCCGTCGTGCTCATCGCCACCGCGCGGACGCGGTCGTCGCCAAGGTGCTGCTGCACTTCGAGCACCAGCCGCTTGCCGTCCGGCATCGCGGTTTCGACCGCGTTGTAGATTTCCGGGAGCTGATCCGATGGAAACTCGATATCCACGACCACGCCCGTAATCTGGACGATCTTGCCGGTTGCGCCCGCGGATTTCGCGGCGGGCGCCATTGCGGGTGCAACCATGTGTGCGTTCCTCGCTTGTTACGTATCGAATGAACGTATCTCCTGACGAAGAGCAACGGCTCTTCGTCAGGTAGTGGCCGCCCTTGTGGCGGCCAATTTGCGGTACCCGATGGCCGCCACATCCAGCGGGGCAGGGCGGCCACTACCAACCTGCAAGAGATTGGCCAAAGTTGATGCTACTTGCGGAAGGCGTTGGCGCCGGCGGCAATCTCCGCCACCTCATTGGTGATTTGCGCCTGCCGCGCCTTGTTGAGCGCCAGGGAAAGGTCGTCCGAGAGCTCCTTCGCGTTGTCGGTCGCGTTTCGCATCGCGACCATCTGCGCGGAGTAGAACGAGGCGATGTTCTCGAGCACGGCCTGGTAGAGGTTGACCTCCACGTAGCGGGGCAGGAGCTGGTTGAGCACGTCCCGCGCGTTAGGCTCGAAGATGTAGTCGTCCGCCTTCTCGCTGCTGCCTTCCGGCCGTTCAATCGGCAGCAACTGCAACGACACCGGCCGCTGGGTCAGCGTGTTGACGAACTGCGGGTAGACGATGTGGACCGCATCAACGTGCCCATCCAGGAATTCCTTGATCGCGATCTGCGCGATGGGCCGGATGTCGTCCAAGGTAGGGCGATCGCCCAGGCGGATGAACTCGGCGACGAGGTCCTGGTTGGTGCGGGCCGCGAAGTCACGGCCCTTCTTGCCGACGGCGATCACCTGCGGCCGGCCATCGACCGCGTCGTTCCGGATGTACTGCACGGCGCGGCGCAGGATGTTGGCGTTGAGCGCGCCGCTCAATCCGCGGTCCGGGGTGATCAGGATAACGGCGGTTCGCTTGATTTCGCGCTGCGCGAGCAGCGGAAAATCCTGCAACTGGTCCGCATCGAGCTGGAGCGACGCCAGATCCCCAAGAACCTCGCGCAACCGCTCGCTGTATGGTCGACCGCTGGTCACGCGGTCCTGGGCGCGACGCATCTTGGACGCCGCCACCATTTCCATGGCGCGGGTGATTTGCGCCATGTTCTTGACGCTGCGCACACGGCGGCGAATTTCGCGTGGACTGGGCACCTCGCCTTTTCCTCTCGTTCCGGTAAGCGGTTGGGCCTGCTGGCTCGTCCGCTTCCCGGAAATGATGTTCATGTAGACGGGCGGACGACAGGTTCAACAAGAAAGTGATTAGCCAGATGCGGTTGGCGGTCGAACCAGGCTCGCTCCGCTGCCGCCCCTACGCACGTCCCGCAAACCGCGTCAGTCGGCGGCCTGGGCAGTTGTTTCGGCGCCGTAGGTATTGGTCGAAAGGAAGTCCTGGGTCGCCTTGGTCAGGGCTGCGATGAGCTCGTCCGACAACGCCTTTTCGGTCTTGATCCGCTCCAGCAGGTCCGGGTGCGCCGTGCGCAGGTTCTCCAGGTACTCGCTCTCGAACTGGTCGACGCTCTCGACCGGCAGCTTGTCGATGAATCCGGCCGAACCGGCCCACAGGATGGCAACCTGCTCCTCGACCGGGAACGGGCTGTACTGCGGTTGCGTGAGCACTTCGGTCATGCGCGGTCCACGCTCGCTCTGGTGCCGGGTCGAGGCGTCGAGGTCGGCGGTCCCGAACTGGGCGAAGGCCGCCAGCGACCGGTAGTTGGCCATGTCGAGACGGAGACCGCCGGCGACCTGGCGCATGGCCTTGATCTGGGCCGCGCCGCCGACCCGGGAAACTGAGAGACCGGTGTTGATGGCGGGCCGGATGCCGGCGTAGAAGAGATCGGTCTCGAAGAAGATCTGGCCATCGGTGATCGAGATCACGTTGGTTGGAATGTAGGCGGAGATGTCGCCCGCCTGCGTCTCGATAACGGGCAGCGAGGTCAAGGACCCTCCGCCGAGCTCGTCGTTCAAGCGCGCCGAGCGTTCGAGCAGGCGGGAATGCAGGTAGAAGACATCACCCGGGTAGGCTTCGCGGCCCGGCGGGCGTCGCACCAGCAGCGACACCTGGCGATAGGCCTGGGCGTGCTTGGTGAGGTCGTCGTAGACGATCAAGGCGTCGCGGCCGCTTTCCATGAACTCTTCGCCCATGGACGTGCCGGCGAACGGCGCGATGTACTGCAACGGAGCCGGGTCGGACGCGGACGCCACAACGACGATGGTGTGCGCCATCGCATCGTTCTGCTCCAGGATGCGCACGATCTGGGCGACCTGGGCGCGCTTCTGGCCAATGGCGACGTAGATGCAGAGCACGCCGGTTTCACGCTGGTTGATGATGGCGTCGATGCCGACCGTGGTCTTGCCGGTCTGGCGGTCGCCGAGGATCAGCTGGCGCTGGCCACGACCGATGGCGGTCATGGCGTCGATCGCCTTGATGCCGGTCTGGAGCGCGGTGTCGACATCCTGGCGCTTGATGACGCCCGGCGCGATACGCTCGATGTCGCGCGTCTTGTCGGTCGCGATCGGACCCTTGCCGTCGATCGGCTGGCCGAGGGCGTTGACGACACGGCCAAGAAGCGCATCGCCAACCGGCACCGAGGCGATGGCGCCCGTGGTGCGGACTTCGTCGCCCTCTTCGATGTCGGTGTACTCGCCCATGACGATGACCGCCACAGTGTCCTCTTCGAGGTTGAGCACGAGGCCCAACGTGCCGCTCTTGGTGAACTCCACGAGCTCGCTCTGCATGGCCTGGGAGAGGCCATACACCGTCGCGACGCCGTCACCGACGCTGATCACCTGACCGACGTTGGTAATCGACGCCTCGTCTGAAAGTCCCTGGATCCGCTGCTTGAGCAGATCACTGATCTCGGTCGCGTGTACCGCCATGATCGCTCCGTTCTTCCGCGGCCCCAGTGCCGCGACGCGCGGTCCTGATCGTGCCGGGGGTAAGTGCCGTGTCAATGCCGTCAGGTCGCGAACGAAGTTCGCGATTCTGACGGGCTCTAGGCGGCGGCGAGCCGGGCCCGCAGCCGTCGAAGTTGATTCACTACGCTGCCGTCGATCACCTGATCCCCGGCCCTGGCCACGAATCCGCCGATGATCTCGGGATCCTCGTGAAGCCGGAGTTCGATCCGCATGCCCAGCAGCCGCCCGAGGTGCTCGCGAACCAGGTCCTGGCCCGCTTCATCGAGCGGTTCCGCCGTCGTCACATCGACGAGCGCAATGCCATTCTCGGCCAGCACGGCTTCATCGAACGAGTCGGCAAGTTCCTGGATGATCCCGGTCCGTCGCCGCTCGATCAGCATATGGGCCAGGTTCCGGGCCTCGGGTTGGGCGTCGGCCATCACCGAATCCACGGCGTCGGTCTTGTCACTCAACTTCTTGCTCGGGTTTTCGAGAAACGACCGAACGCCGTCATCGCTGACGACGGCCCGCAGCGTGCCAAGGTCACGCTGCCAGGCATCGAATGACCCCTTCTCGCGCGCCAATTCCACAACTGCCTGGACGTAGCGTTTTGCCGAACCGCTTGCCATTTCCGATACCTCGCCTCATATCTGTTCGTGATGCGCGACACCCGTAGGGCTGCCGACCTCGTGTCGGCGCGTAATCCGAAGGGCCGACGCAAGGTCGGCAACCCTACGAGAAACATCGTATGTGACACGGAAGTGACCCTAGTTCTGCGACGCCCGCGAAGCGCCCGCGAGCGTTTCCTCGATCAACCGGGCCTGGTCCTTGGGGTCGAGTTCCCTGCGAATGAT
>JBGTNF010000064.1:0-9905 GCA_041743205.1 Thermomicrobiales bacterium
TCGATGACAGCCCGCCGCCACCCACCGCTCTCCACGAACGGTTCAAGGCTGGCGCCGATCGAAATGAAGGTATCGGCTTCGGTTACGCGCACGATGTCCTGTGGCGCCGCCTCCCAGGTGTGCGGGTCAGCCTCTTCCGGCAGGATCGAGAAGACATCGGCTCGGTCGCCGGTGACATTCTGGACGATATCGGCCAGCAACGGGGTGCTCACCGCGATCTGCAACCGGTCCGCCTGGGCCGTGATGGGCTGTGCCGATCCTGGGGAAAATCCGATGAGGACGGCAAGCAGCAGGAACAGGTGAAGAAGTCGCACGGGACATGGCCTTTCGCAGCGGACATGAATGCCGATTCAGCCTCGCCCGGGCCGCGGACACTGGCCCGGGCGAGACGTCGTTAGCGGCCGATGGAGTCGGAGAACGAGATGTCGGCGCCGAACACGGCCAGGTAACCACCGCCATTCAGGGGCGACCCAACCTCGATGGTGGTGGCGACTTCGCCACGTTCGAGATCGAGCACCTCGACCACGCCGTCACCGCCCCGGGTGACAAAACCCCAGGCGCCATCGGTACTGGCGGCGACCGCCCGGTACTGGTTGATTTCGTAGATCGCGTCACCAGCGGCGGGGCCGGTCGTCATCGGCTCCAGCGGAATCCGTTGGGACACGTCGCCGCTCGCCAGGTCAAGCACGATCGCTTCGTCACCATCCCCGCTGATCCGGTAGAAGAGGGCGCTTTCCTGCGACAGTCCAAAGCGGAAGACGTAGCCGGCGCCAAGCTCGATCCGTTCAGTTACGCCGTCCGCCGCGTCGATCAGGAGGGCGTCGTTGGTCCAGGTTTCCCATTCGGTTTCCGGAGCGGCCCGGTCAGCGGTGTAGGATACGATCCGCGAGCCATCCAGCGAGAGCCGCTGGAAGTAGCCGCGTCCGCCCGTTCGATCGGCCGAATCCCACGGATAGGTGGTCAGATAGGTCAGGTTCGATCCATCCCAGCCGACCGCTTCGATCCCGTCGTCCGTCGCGGTATAGAGGGTGTCGCCGCTCCGGGTGATCGACTCGCCGTGACCGCCGGCCCCGATCTGGACAGAGGCGATCAGGGCAACGTTTCCCGCCAGGACATCATCGAGCCGGTAGGCCTCGATCTGGTTCAGGACGTCGTTCCGGTGGAACAGGGTGTCACGGGTCAGCATCAATCCCACTTCACCCGGTTCCTGGACGGCGACTGGGGTGGTCTCCCACGTTTCCAGATCCACCAGCGTGATCGGCGCCGCTGGATCGTCCGAGCCGACCGCCGCGTAACGGGCGTGGTCGGAGTCGATCGCGATGTGGGAGAAATAGGCGCCGGGAACGGCGGCCTGGTACGTATCGACATGATCGCCATGCACGTCGATCGCCATCAACTGCGCCGCCGCGTCGTCGATGAACAGGAGTTGACCGTTGGGTAGCGGAATGAAGCCGACGTGCGCGTTAACGGCGACATCCTCGACTGTGTCGACGAGCGCGAGATCGGGAAGGCTGTAGACGTAGAGCAGCCGCGACTTCGGATCGGCTACGGCGAGAAACTCCAGGTTGGCAGCGACGGTGGTGGCCTCCGTAACGGGCGAGGCTCCCGGCGTGGCCGTTTGCCCGAACGCCCCGTGTGAACTGGCGCCGAGCGCCGTTGCCATCCCCAAGGCGGCGCCGCCCACCGTCGCACGCCGGGTAAAGGTTGATATGGACATTGAAACTGTTCCTTTGCGGTTGGCGGGCCGGGTCGACCCGTGCCCATGCGGGACCGTTTCTCGTTCCCATTGCGATGCCTGAACGAACTTCAATGAGACCTTGTCTCACTTTTTGAGACTACGAGACTTCATCTCGATCTGTCAAGCCGGATCATTTGCGGTGCGTCAATGGAATAGTGGGCTATGCCCGGGGTTGGTCAAGGTCAATGAATCCGGGAACGGCAACATGTTAAGTTGCCGTTCCCAAGGCTCGAGCCGTCTGTGCCCCAGGCCGTCCCGGCCTGGCAGGGCGCCGTCACTGCAGAGATATGGCGGTCAGCTAACCAGGGAGGTTGTCGATCGCCAGGACGGGAATGTCGTCGGCCGGCCTGAATCCGAAGATCTGGCCGTAGAACGACAATTCCGCCTCCAGCGTGCGGGTGATCGTTTCCGCCATCCGGAAGCCGTGACCCTCGCCCGCGAAGGTCAGCAGCGCCACCGGCAGGCCCTTGGCCCGGACCGCGTCCGCCATGGTCACGGCCTGGTCCGGCGGCACGACCTTGTCGTCCAGGCCCTGGAACAGGATCATCGGGCTGCTCAGCCGGTCGACGTGGTGGATCGCCGACCGCTCACGATAGACGGCGATCGCCTTCGGATAGGGGCCGACCAGCGAGTCGAGGTAGCGCGATTCGAACTTGTGGGTGTCGAGCGCCATCGCCTCCAGGTCGCCGATGCCGTAGTAGCTCGCCCCGGCGGCGAACACGTCGCGGAAGGCGAGCGCCGCCAGCGTCGTGAACCCGCCCGCGCTGCCGCCGCGGATGATGAGCCGCTCCCGATCAGCCAGCCCACGACTGGCCAGGGCGAGGGCGCCGGAGACACAGTCGTCGACGTCGACAACACCCCAGGCGCCGTTGAGCCGCTCGCGATACGTCCGGCCGTAGCCGGTGCTGCCGCCGTAGTTGACATCGAGGATCGCGAAGCCGCGCGAGGTCCAGAACTGGACGCCAAGATCGAACGTCGCCGATGCGGCCGAGGTCGGGCCGCCGTGGCTTTCGACGATCAGCGGCGGAAGCTCCCCAGTGACCGCCTGGACGTCCAGGTTGGTCGGGGCGTAGTAGAAACCGTGCGCCGTGGCGCCATCGGGCGTGGCCCACGAGACCGGTTCAGCGACAGAGACGTAGCCAGGGTCGAGACGCTCGGCAGCCATTGGCTTGACGTAACCCCAATTGCCGGTGGCTGGATCGACCGTGACGAGGGTGGCCGGTTCACTGGCCGACCCGGCTTTCACGACGATGCGCTGACCGTCTGGATGCGCCTGCACGTCGCTGAGCATCGTGAATGGCAGGTCGATTGGGGAGAGAGCGCTGGTTACTGGATCGATCGTGCCCAAACGCCAGACGCCGTCGGCGGTCCAGGCCGTGACCAGCGCGCCATTCGCCAGTTCGGTCCAGGTTGAGGCGCCGAACTGCCAGAGCGGCACGCCGTGCTCGACCTCGCCGTGGGTGAGCTGCGATGCCTCGCCGCCGTCGGCATCCAGGCGGTAGAGATGCCACCAGCCGGAACGGTCGGTGACGAAGACGAGGCGATCGTGGCTGTCCCAGCCGGGCAGGATCGCCGATTCGCGCTCGCCGTTCGTGACGATGTTGAGCTCGCCAGGCACGTTGTCGACCGAGAGCGTTGCCCACGACAACACGGTGTCGTCCCACGGCATGTTCGGGTGATTCCAGGTCAGCCAGGCCAGTCGCGTGCCATCCCGGTTGAGCCGTGGCGAGGAAACGAAGTCGATACCGGAGACGATGACCGATCCGCCATCGGCGTTCGGACCGTCCAGATCGAGGACCACGATCGTATTGACCGCCTCCGCGCCCGGATCGCCATGATCCTCCCGGACGGCCACGAGCCGGTTGTGGGCGCGGTCGAGCTGGAGATCGGCGAACCGCCACGATCCTTCCGGCGTGATCGGCCGAGGAGCCTCGTCCAGGCCATCCATCCGGTAGAGGCGGTTGTCGGCGAAGTTGGAGAAGACGATCAGGTCGCCATCGGCCGCCCAGGATCCGCCGCCGTATTCGTGGACGCGGTTGCGGACGTTGAAGGGTTCCAGCGTCACGTCCCGCACGCCGTCGCCGGTCTGCGCGACGAGTACGTAGCGGCCCTTTTCCTGCGGCCGCGTTTCGATCCAAAGCAGGTCGTGCCCATTGCTGCCCGGCTCGCGAACGCCCGGCGGGCCCTGGGTCAGCATCGCCGTGGTCACGGGTGACGGCCAGGCGCCGTAGGGGGTTGTTGCGGTCGATCGATCAGGCTTGGTCGTGGTCACGTTCGCGTCCTCCGGGTGAGTCGTCTGGCGGCCACCCCGGACCGGTTCAGGCCTGGGAATGGACCCTGAGGATACTTCGTCAAGCGGACGTACGCAGATTCGTGACAAACGGCGGCCATACTTGACGCGATTTTCCAAACGCGGGACCGCAAGGAGTTTTGCCGCAGATGGCGCTCGACATCAGGAACGTTTCGAAGACCTACGGCTCTTTCAAGGCCGTCGACGACGTCAGTTTCAGCGTGACGCCGGGCCGCATCTTCGGCTTTCTCGGCACCAACGGGGCTGGCAAAACAACCACGATGCGGATGATCCTGGACATCATCCGGGCGGATACGGGCTCGATCACCTGGAACGGCACGGCCACCACGGAGGTGGCGCGGCGCGATTTCGGGTACCTGCCGGAGGAGCGCGGCCTGTACCCGAAGATGGCGGTCGATGAGCAACTGCTCTTCCTCGCCCAGCTCTACGGCGCCACCAAGCACGACGCGTCCGCCTCGCTCGACGACTGGCTGGAGCGGCTGGCGATCACGGAAAACCGGTCCAGGCCGGTCGAGCAGTTGAGCAAGGGCAACCAGCAGAAGATCCAGTTCCTGGCCGCGATCCTGCACGAACCCGACATCCTCATTTTCGACGAGCCGTTCAGTGGGCTCGATCCGGTCAACGCCGAGCAGATGAAAGCCGCGTTCCTCGAACTGCGTGACCGAGGCAAGACGATCATCTTCTCGACGCATCAACTGGACGACGCCCAGGAACTGTGCCACGAGGTGGCGATCATCCACCGCGGCCGGCTCATGATCTCCGGCGAGGTGGCCGACGTGCGCCGCAGCGCCGGCCGTCAGGTGGTCACCTTCGGGGTCGACGGAGCGGACGGCAGCGACGATCTCCCCTGGGTGGACGACGTGCCGGACGTGCGCATCGAGCGGCGTCGAGCGGATCACCTGGAACTGGCCGTGCCCGATGCGGTCGCCGCCCAGGCGGTGCTCCAGGAGGCGATACGGCGCGGATTGACCGTCTCCCGCTTCGACATCAGCTACCCCTCCATCAATGACGTGTTCCTCGGCCTGGTGCGTCGGCTTCCCGATCAGGAACCGGTTGCCAGTGACGAACCGCGGTCATCTTCGGAAACGCCACGACACCTCGTCGGGAGCCGTAACAAATGATCGATCTCAAACGGGTTCGCCTGATCGCGATGCGGGAATTGTGGATCAGGCTTCGCCAGCGCAGCTTCCAGTTGACGACCCTGTTCCAGGTGCTGTTCCTCTTGGTCGGGGCCTGCGTGCCGGCGATCATCGCGATCGTTTCGGGCGATGACGGACCATCGTTATCCACCATCCTGATCGTCGACCAGACCGACGCCAACGTCCTGGAGCGTCTTCAGCCGTACGTGACCAATACGGCCACGGTCGACCCTGACGCCGAAATCGACAACGTCAATCTCGAAGCGTCCGACGCCACGACCGATGCGGCCCGGGCCCAGGTCGATGACGGCGACGTGGACGGCGCCCTGGTCGTGACCCGCGACGACACCGAGGCCCTGGCGTTCACGTACATCAACGAGTCCGGGGAATCCAGCGCCGCCGTCGATCGTGTCTACGTTGGCGTGTCGTCGATCGCGCTCGAGGATCGGCTGGCTCGGAGTGGCGTGCCCGAGAGCGAATTCGAGGTCGCTCTGGCGCCGCCTGCCTTCTCACTGCAGGCGGTTGCGCCGGTGGACACCAGCGACGAGGAGGACAACGGTCCGCAGGTGGCCGTCGCCTTCGTCTTCACGATCCTGATGTTCATGGCGATCATGCTCTATGGCACCTGGGTGGCGCAGGGCGTGGTCGAAGAGAAGAGTTCGCGGATCATGGAGATCATGGTCAACGCCGCCACCCCGCGGGATTTGCTGGCCGGCAAGGTGCTCGGCATCGGCCTGGCCGGGCTGGCCCAACTCTTGCCGATGCTGCTGGTGGGCGGCGTCGCATTCTCGCTGCAGCGCCGGATCGTGGACGTCTTCGGGGGCGATGTCGACCAGTTGCCGAACATCGATTTCGGGGCGATCTCGGTGACCGCGATCGGCTGGTTCCTGGTCTACTTCCTGCTCGGCTACGTGCTGTACTCGGCGATGTACGCGGCCCTGGGGTCGCTGGTGAGCCGCCAGGAAGAGGTCAGCCAGGCGATCTCGCCGATGATGACGCTGATGTTCATTGGCTACTTCGGCTCGATCTTCACGATCGGGACGCCGGACAGCCTGGTGGCGTGTACGCTCTCGATCATCCCGTTCACGTCGCCGTTCGTGATGGTGCCGCGGCTGGTCTCCGGCAATCCCGCCGGCTGGGAAATCGCCCTGAGCATCGGCCTGCTGGCAGTCACGCTGGTGCTGGCGATCCTCTTCGCGGCGCGCGTTTACAGGATCGGGGTGTTGCTCTACGGCCAGAAGCCGAGCTGGAAGGCCGTCTTCAGCAAGTCGTTGGAGCAGGCATCTCGGTAGGGCGAGGGCACTCTGCGGGGCCAACACCATCGCACATAATACGGATTTCGTAGGGGTGGACCTGCATCGTCCGCAAATCGCATCGTCGCTACCCGGTTCTTGACGATGCTGTTGCCCGCCCGGATGTGGCCAGCCGCATGTCAGGGTGTCCGCCCGGATGGCGACAAGGGCAGGCACAGGTTCGCCACGATTCGGGCGGACAACAGATTCGACAAGACATTGGTTTGCAAGATCCGGATTTCGGTCGAATCAGGTCCGCCCCTACGACTGCGGTCAATCTGCCCCAACCGCGTCGAGACGCGGCCAATCCGTCCAGGGATGTGACCTTCTTGAACCGCCTGCCAACGAACTTCCTCGCGGCAGCGGTCGCGCCGGTTTTCGTGCTGATCTGGAGCACCGGCTTCATCGGCGCCCGGTACGGCATGCCCTACGCCGAACCGGCTACGTTCCTCGTCCTGCGGTTTGGCGGGGTGCTTGCGATCATGGTCCCCCTCGTGCTGGCGCTCCGCGTGCCGTGGCCGTCGCGGCGGATGACATTGCACATCGCGGTGGCCGGGGTGTTGATCCAGGGCGGCTACCTGCTCGGAGTGTTCGAGGCGATCCGGCAGGGGATGGGCGCCGGGCTCGCCGCCCTGATCGTGGGCTTGCAACCGGTCCTGACCGCCGTGCTGGGCTCGCTGGTGAGGGAGCGAATTACCGGCCGGCAGTGGTTCGGGCTGGCGCTGGGCCTGGCCGGCGTAGCGCTGGTGGTGGGCGAGCGGCTCTCGCTTTCGGGACTCTCCGTTACGAGCGTGGCCGCCGCTGTGGGAGCGTTGCTCGCGATCACGTCCGGGACCCTTTATCAGAAACGGTTCGCGCCGGTGTTCGACCTGCGGATCGGCAGCGTGATCCAGTTCGGGGCCGCGTTGCTGCTCGTCGGGCCCGTGGCGCTGCTGGCGGAAACCCGCGACGTGGAATGGTCGGG
This sequence comes from Thermomicrobiales bacterium, assembly GCA_041743205.1. Taxonomy (GTDB): domain Bacteria; phylum Chloroflexota; class Chloroflexia; order Thermomicrobiales; family UBA6265; genus JACCYX01. Next base: position 7,445 of record JBGTNF010000064.1, read on the forward strand.
GCCGTTGGTCGGGGCCCTGCTCTGGTCGGTCGTGGCGCTCTCGCTGGGGGCGACGTCGTTGCTCTTCCTGCTGATCCAGCGCGGCGCGGCGACCAAAGTGGCCAGCCTGATGTACCTGACGCCGGCGGTGACGGCGGTCATGGCCTGGCTCCTGTTCGGCGAAGATGTCAGCCTCGCGATGGCGGCCGGGATGGCGGTCACCGCCGCCGGGGTGGCCATCATGTTCCGAGCCCGCACCATGTGACACTTCGGACACAAAGTATTCGCAGGAATGGGATGCGCGGCCCGTACGATTGATTCGTAACGTTGCGGGATCGGGCATCGACGAAGATCATTCACTCGGGTTCATGACCAGACGCAAGCGAATTCGGGACCCTTCAAGGAGCAGCATGTGAGTACAGAGACAGTGGTTGAACAGCGCGCGAACGGCGTAGCACCAGGTCGAGGTCAGGCCGGGCCATCGGTGGCGGGCGTGGGCCGGCGTGGGCAATCCCAGGGACAGGTCATCCTGGAGGCGTCGAGCCTGACCAAGCGGTTCAAGACCATGGTCGCCGTCGAGGACCTCAACCTCACCGTGCGCACCGGCGAGGTGCTCGGTTTCCTCGGACCCAATGGCGCCGGCAAGAGCACGACCGTGGGCATGATCCTTGGGCTGATCCGCCCCACCAGCGGCACGGTCCTGATCGCGGGGCAGGAGCTGACCGCCAGCCCGGCGCTGGTCAGCGAGAACATCGGGGCCATCATCGAGAACCCGGCGTTCTACCCCTACATGTCCGGCCGCGACAACCTGCGGGCCCATGCGATGGCCGTCGGCAATGTGCCCGATGCGCGCGTCGATTCCCTCCTCGAACTCGTCAACCTCTCCGAGCGCGCGCGCCACAAGTACAAGACCTATTCGCTCGGGATGAAGCAGCGGCTCGGGATCGCCTCGACGCTGCTGACCGATCCCGCCCTGGTCATCCTCGACGAGCCCACCAACGGGCTCGACCCGGCTGGCCAGCGGGAAATCCGGGAGATCATTCCCCGGCTTGCCGACCAGGGGCACGGCGTGCTGCTCGCCAGCCACATGCTGCATGAAGTGGAGCAGGTGAGCGACCGGGTGCTGATCGTGCGGCGCGGCAAGCTGATCACCGAAGGTAGCGTGGACGATCTGCTGCGGCGCGGCGGTTATCTCGAAGTGTCGGTGGAGGGCTACGATCCGGAGCTGGCGCAGCGGGCGATCCGGCCGCTGCCAACCGTGGAGCAGGTCACGATCGAGAACGGCAAGCTGATGGTAGTGGCGCCCGAGGAAATCGGCGCGGCCCTGAACCGCGCACTGGTCGAGCAGGGCATTTACGCCAGCGCGATCATGCCCCGGCACAGCACGCTGGAAGATCTCTTCCTCGAACTCACCGACGAGTCCGAGCCGGCGGCAATCGCCTAGGCGATTGCCGATTCCTGGCCGGGTCATCGTCCCCCATCACCCTGGAGAATCGTTTTCATGATCAACCTGCTTCGCAGCGAACTCTTCCGGCTTCGCAAACGGCCCCAGGCCTGGATCCTGGCGCTCATCATGGTGCTCGCGGTGGGCGCCTTCTACGTGTCGCTGGCGATCGCGGCATCCGTGATTTCCGATCCGCAGAGTACCGAAGACAGCCTCAAACTGCCGAACATCTTCGAGAACGGCATGCAGATCGCCACCCTGCTCGGCTACATCCTGGCCGTGGTCCTCGCCTCCGGCCTGATCGGCAACGAATACAGCTGGAACACGATTCGGCCGCTGCTGGCCCGCAGCCGCAGCCGCAGCGCCCTGTTGAGCGCGAAGTGGTTGACCGTCCTGATCTACTCGGTCACGCTGTTCGTCATCGGCTTCATCGCCACGATCGCATTCTCCGCCATCACCTCGTCGATCGTTGGCGGGTTCGAGTCGGTCGACAGGGGCATGATCGGCGATTGGCTCGTCGCGTTCGGCCGCACGCTCGTTTCCCAGCTGCCCTACGCGGCGCTCGCCTTTTCGCTGGCCTTGATCACGCGCTCGAACGCGGTCGGCATCGCCGTCGGAATTGGCGTGGGATTCCTGGAGCCGGCGATCTGGGGTCTGCTCGGGATCGTCACCAGCGCCTTCGACGAGGTGCGGAAGTTCGGGCTGGAATACCCCTCCACCCTGCTCTTCAACATGAACTCCGGTTTCGACGACAACGTGGGCTCTGGCGAGGCGTGGCGCGCGGTGGCGACGCTGGGCGTCTGGGTCGCAGTCATGGTCGGCGCCACGTACTACTTCTTCAACAAGCGCGACGTTACCTCGGGCTGATGGCCTGCCGGCTGGCGGCCGGAAGCGCTCCGTAGTAACCGTGTTGAACGGCAAGCCGGATCGGGCAAGAACTGGCCTTGACCGACCTTGGTCTCCTTCCAGGTCAGGCCGTCCCGGACCATCGCGTTGAGGATCCCCAGCATTCGTCGGGCGCAGGCGATAATCGCCACC
>JBGTNF010000065.1:0-3063 GCA_041743205.1 Thermomicrobiales bacterium
ATGCCGAGCGCGTGCGCGCCTACGAGGCGCGTTCGGAACGGGTCGGCCGCACCCGCCTCATCGCCGCCGCCGAGTACGTGCCCAGCGGACATTTGGTGGCGTTCAACGGGCTGTCGATCCCGCGTGACCGTACGCGCCACGTACAACAGGGACCAACCCTGGTGCTGAAGGAGCACCGGGGACATCGACTCGGCTTGGCCGTGAAGATCGCCAACCTGGATCAGCTGGCGGCGGTCAGCCCGGAATCGACGGCGATCTGGACCGGCAACGCCGAAGAGAACCGCCACATGCTGGATGTCAACGAGGCCGTCGGCTTCGTTCCCGCCGGCTACGTCGGCGCCTGGAAGAAGACGTTGGCGTAGCGGCCGTTGGCGGGTGGCCGCCTCCTCCACGGTGGCTGGCACAAGACCAGCCAGTACGTGGGCACAGGAACCGCGTGGTCCTCCTCACGCGGTGGCCGGATGGAACCGGATTTTGTAGGGGCGGCCCAGAATCGACCAAATACAACGGTTTCGCAACGTGATCTTGTCGATTCGTGTGGCCGCCCGGATTTGGCCGGTTCGGAACCATGCGTGTGGAAACCGATTCGGCGCCAAGCGGTGGCCGGCACAAGTGTATAGACCGGCCATTACGAGGGCCGGGGGTGGCCAGTACGAACCCGGCGCCTCGCCTGCCTACAGCGTGCCGCGCAGGAAGCCCTCCCACAGGTTGTCCGCGATCCGGCCCGGATCGGCCGCGATGCCGTACGGGGCGAAATGGGTGGCGATATTCCGAATGTCCCGCTCCAGCAGGAACCGGGCGTCCGGGTTGTCCCACGGGTTGACCGCCTGCGGGAAGTCGATCACGACTGCCTGGCCGTTCCAGTAGAGGACGTTGAACGGCGAGAGATCGCCGTGAATCCGGTCGTAGGCCAACCACAACCTGATCTCATCAATCAGGCCCTCGTAGACCACCCGAGCTTCGGCAGCCGACAGGGAGACGTGCTTCAGCTTCGGCGCCGGCCCGTCGGCATCGCCGAGGTATTCCATCAGCAGGGCGTGACCGGACATCGCGAACGGCTCCGGGACACGGGCCCCGACCCGGTGCAGCGCTTCCATGGTGTCGTATTCGTAGGTGAGCCAGGATTGCTCGATGGCGGCGATGCCGGTGCGCGAGCGCTTGGCCACGGCTCGCGCCAGGCGGCGGTCGACCTTGCCGCTGGTTTTCATCCCGGCCGAGCCGCCGAGGGAAACGCCCGCCACGCGGCCGCTCAGGTAGATGGAGTCGTTCTTGAACGATCGGCTGGTGCGTGACCGGTGGATCTTGACCGCGAGGCGGTCGTGGCCGGTGTGGGGGGCCGCCCGGCAACAGAAGACGGTGCCTTCCTTGCCGCTGCTGACCAAATAGTCGACGGCCGTCAGCCAGCCATCGGTGTAGAAGGACTCGGGGATATCGGTTTCGGTGACGGACATGGGGTTCCTTCGCTGCAAGACACAGGGAGCGAAGTCTCCAGGAGACCGCTCCGATCGATGGCGTCGTTCATCGTGCACCTCCTGGTATTCCATGCCGTCGGCCCGAAAGGCGCCCGCACTTGCGAGCCGGGGACAGCGGTCGAATCGCCGGAAAAGGTCGGGCGACTCTTCGATCATAGCGGACTTTTGCGGAAATGGAACATCCGAAAAGCGATCAAATGTGTACAGATATGGTATGATTCAGTCACATGATGAGTCTTACGATCAATGAAAGAGGCCGATCATGGCACAGGCAACGATCCCGACCGAGAAGATGAAGTTTACCGAGGCGCGGCCGCAGTTGAGCGAGTTGCTCAACCGCGTCCACGATCGGGAACTGCGTGTCCTGATTTCCAAGGGAAATCTGTCGGTCGCCGCTCTCGTGTCGGTCGAAGACCTGGAACGGCTCAATCAACTGGACGCCCAGCGCGACGCCGACTTTAGGATTTTTGACGAGATCGGAGCCGCCTTCGCAGACCAGACGCCGGAACAGATAGAGGAAGAAGTCGATCGGGCGGTTGCCGAGGTCCGCGCCGAAATGCGCCGTGAGCGCGAGGCTCTCGCCGCCAGGTGATCCGCGCTGTCCTCGATACGAACGTCCTTGCCTCCGACATCTCGGGAGTACGCCAACCAAACAGTGCACCGGGGGAGATTCTGCGTCGCTGGCGTCGCCAGACATTCTTGCTCGTTCTTTCCGAGCATCTTTTCCGAGAATTGGAACGCACGTTGGGCAAGCGGTATTTCACGCGCAAGCTGTCACCCAGTCAAATTGACCGGTTTCTGGCGACCCTTCGCACCCAAGGTGACATGACGTCCGTGTCCGGTACGCCAAGCCGAATCGCCACCCATCCTGAAGACGATCTTGTCCTTGCGGCTGTGGCATCGGCCCAGGCGGATTATCTGGTCACGGGTGACCGCCAGCTTCAGGCCCTTGGAACCTTTGGACACGCCGCAATCGTGTCCCCGGCCGAGTTCATCGCCATTCTCGACGCGGCCGGGTGACGCTTCCGCATGCAACCTATTCGCCGGTGACCCAGAGTGCCTCGCGCTGGAGGAGGCGGATCCGCTCCGGCGAGTCGTAGGCCCGCAGGCCGTGACCGAAGGCGTCGTAGACGGCCCGGCCGGTCGCCGTTTCGCGCGCCCAGGCGAGGGGATGGTCCCGCCCTTCGTAGCGGTGCGTCGCGAGCACGACGTTGCCCGGTTGCAGCTCGAGGTAGCTGTACATCTCGTCATGGATTTCGAAATCGGCCATCCCTGCCACGATCGGATGGGCGTCGGTGTTGACCGACACCTGCGCATCGGCGATCGGCGGGTGCATCGAGGTTCCCTGGATCCAGGCCCCGCCGATCCACTCGGGCCACTCCGGAATTTCGCGGAACGAGCTGGCCGCCAGGTGGAGGGCGATCACGGGGCCCCCGGCTGCGATATAGGCACGCAGGGCGGCGTGGGCGGGCGCCCAATCGTCGTCGGACGCGTCGTCGGGACCGGGCGGGCCGCTGGCGGTGTTGACTACCAGCAGCTCGGCGCCGTCCAGGTCGCCGAAGGCGAGGGGGTGGCAGGCGATAATCCGTGC
>JBGTNF010000066.1:0-2407 GCA_041743205.1 Thermomicrobiales bacterium
TTCCTCGACCGTTTCGCACTCGACGAAGAGCGAGATCGCCGGAGTGGGTTTGTGTTCCGGCCCCGCGTTGATGGTCATGATGTCGAGATTGGCGAGGCGGAACCGCGTGGTGAGCACGGAACCCGGCTCGCCGGGCCCGCCTTCGCCGTAGCGGAAGATGTCCAGCAGCTCGCCGTCGCGGAAGGCCGACACGTAGAAATTCGTCGCCGCTTCGGCCTCGCCGCCGAACCAGAGGCAGGGGGTAATCTTCTGCGTCATCGAGGGTACTCCAAACACGCTGGTCTGCTCGGCATTCGGCGCAGACACGATTGGTCGATACGGCAATGGTACCGAACGCCGGCTGGCGCGGCTTCTCCCGACTTGCGCCATTCGACGGGAGCTGCCAGGCCCGATCGTTCGCCGCCACGGACGGCCTGTGAAACTGCCGGCATTTCGGTATTTTCCGGTAGGTGAATCATTCTGCCGCCGGGTTCCGTTTACCGGAATGAACGCGGGCGGAGAAGCGAGCGGGGGGTGCATTGACAGCGCGACGGTCGGCGAATGCCAGAGCAGAAGGCGCTTCTCCCGCGCCAGGTGACGCCGAGATCGTCCAGCGCGCGGTCCGGGATCCGCAAGCGTTTTCGATCGTGTTCGAGCGCTACCATCGCGATATCTATTTCTATTGCCTGCGCCGCCTCGGGAACCCGCAGGATGCCGACGACGCGGCGTCGACAGTTTTCCTCAAGGCCTACTCGGCTCTGGAGAGGTATCGTCCACGAACCGGAAGCTTGGGAATGACGTTCCGCAGCTGGCTGTTCGCCATCGCCCACAACGTGATCGTCGATGCCTGGCGAAAACCCGCGCAACGCTCGCGAAACCTCTCGCTCGACTCGCCCATCGGGACCGATGTCGCGGCTCGAACGCCGGCGCCCGGTCACTCGCCGGAGCAACACGCCATTCGCTCCGAGGAGGCCCGCCTCGTGCTGACCCTGCTCGACCAACTTCCTGAACGCCAGCGCGCGGTGGTGGAACTGCGGCTCGCGGGTTTGACGATCAACGAAATCGCCCATGCCCTTGGCATGTCCGTCGCCGCCACCAAATCCAACCAGTTTCGCGGCTACCAGCGACTCCGCGATCTCCTCGAACCGGACGCCGACGCCGCCGACTTGCTCCCCAAGGAGACAGTCCGATGACCATGCCACCGGATCGAAACTCGGATGCGTTCTCCGACTGGCTGGAAGCTCGTGTGGCGGGGATGTCGCCCCCCGACCACCAGCTGGCAGCCGACCCCGAATTGGGCGCCCTGTGCGCCGCCGCCAGCCAGTTCCATGGGCTGAGCGAGCGGTGGGCGCAGCGGGATGCGATGGTCTCTTCACCACGCGTCACCACCTGGGAGGACCTCATGACACGCGATTCAGCTGCGCTGCCTCGTTATCCCTCGATCGTCGTTTCCAATGATCGGGCGGGAAAATTGCCCGGCCGGTGGGAAGCGTGGAATCGGTTCGCCTCCGGGGTCCTGGTCGCCGTCATGGTCATCGCCATTGGCGCCGGCGCCTGGCGGGTGGCGGGCGACCGCGAGTTTGGAATCGGAACCGACCCGCCCGCCACGACGGGCGTTTTCGGGCTCCAGCCAACAAGTGACGGTTCCGTAATGGCGACCCCGAACCAAGCCGGGGAACCGGAGCGGTCGGCGCCGGGCGCCTTTCGGGTCAATCACCTCCCCGGTATCGCGAGCGCCATCACCCGCGCCTATTCGCCGCTGCCCGCCGACCCGCCCGGCATGCAGGATGTAACTGACGTCACCGTGTCGGTCTTTCGGTTCGACAGCCCGGAGAACGCGGCTGCGTCGTACGATCTGGTCGTCTCGGACGTCACAAGGGAATTGGCCACCGTCCAACCCAACGATCCCGGCTACACCGTCGTCACCGCCGACCTGGGCGGCCCCGGTGAGCGGGGCAACCTGGTGCAGCTCGACATCACCGACGCCACGGGGCGCCAGTCCTATGAATTCGTCCTGACGTTGCACGATGCGTACGTGTTCGTGGTGATGACGATAACCGATGGCCGATCGGCGCCCGGCGCAACACCGAACGCCGCCGCGGAGCCGTCCGCCATCGCACTCGGCCTGGCCGCAGCCCTCGTCACCAGTGGACAGCCTTCGCCGGAAGAGGCCATGTTTTACGAGGACGGCACGTCGAGCGGTGGCGATTGGGGGTTCATGCCCGACGCGGGGGATCTGCTCCAGGCTGGACTGCTCCCGAAGTTCGATTACCAGCTCTATCCGGCAGACCCGAATGCGTCCGCCGCGAACACGTCGCTCCCGCCCGACGCGCAGGACCTGACCGGGATCCAGGCGGCGGTGTACCGAGACTACGCGCCGGCGGACACGTTCGTCGGAACATCGACCTTTGACAACGCCACGCCGATG
>JBGTNF010000067.1:0-3891 GCA_041743205.1 Thermomicrobiales bacterium
GCGACGTGCGAGCCCGGACCGGGCCGGTTGGGGCCGATTTTCGCCGTGCCCAGCAGGTGCGATCCGGCCTCGGCCACGAACGTCCGCCACGGCGGCGGCTCCACCCACGCGGTCCGCGCCCCGTCGGAGGTCAAATCCGCCGGGAAGGCGTACGTCTCCCCGGCCGCGACGATTTCCTGGAAGATCGGCCACACGGACGGCCAGTCGCTTTCGACGTACTCACGGATGTGCATGTCGCTGCCTCGTTCGGAACCTGAATGCATGTTGGGGCACGATCCGATCGTGCCCCGATCGCGTCCATCATAGGCAAACCTGATCGGGCGGCAACCGAAAGCCGGGCTGGAACGCTGGCGATGCCAGGTGCGTTTCCACCCTGTAGGGAAAGGACACGCCGCATGAATCGACGTCAGTTCTCATTCGTCATCCTTGCCGGCTCGGCCGTGACGATGCGGATCGTCCATGCGCGTAACCCGTCTGACGCATTCGGGGCCGAGGATTTCGCGTGGATCACGTATCGCGCCAATGCCGACGATCCAATCCGTTCGCTCGGCGCGCGGGTCAGCCGGTGGCGCGATCTCGAGGCGGCCGAGGAGCACCGGCAGACCATGATCGCGGACGCGGGATCGGACTTGCCGCAGGGCGAGTTCTACCAGTCTGGCCTTCTGGAAAAGCCATTGCCGGACGACGTTGCAGCCCTGCCTGCCACGGCGATGACCTGGATCACGACCGCGGGCGCAGCGGCCCACCGCACGGAATGGGCGTTGCTCACGGCGCGGCGCGAAGCTATCGTCTGGGATCTCTGGATCAGCGGCGGCGAACCGGATCCTGTGCTGGATCTCGCCGTCGCCCTGGCGAGCGACCTGACCGCCCGCGAACTGGCGGCCGGGAGCGACCTCGCCGCGCTCCTGCCGGCGCCCGACGAGGTTCCCGACGGGATGACGGTGGATCTCCGGATGTCACCGGCGGGCACGTTCGACGTGGACGGCACGCCCATGCCCGACGCGGACGACGAGATGTCTCGGCTTCGCTCGACATGACGTGGGGTCGGCGCTCGACCCGGCGCGGGGAACCATTTGGGAGCGAATGCGGTTAAGGTCCTAGAGCCAGGCGGGCGCGCTCGCCGCGCCCGGTCGCGCCCAGCGAAAGGACTCCTGCCCACCCATGCCTTCGCCTCTGCTTTCACCCTCGTGCCGCTGGCGCCTGGCGGTGACCTGCGCCCTGGTCGTCGCCCTCGTGGCATCCGTCGCGTGCCAGCCCGCGTTTGCTCAACGCGACGCCGATCCCGGCGCCTGGCGGGTGGCCGAATCGGTCACCATCGATACCGACGGGTTCGCGCCAAAACTCTCGCCTGATGGCCGCTGGGTGGCCGGGCTCAAGGACCTCGACGCGCGGCAGCTCTGCATCTGGCGCGTGAGCACCGGCGAGGAGCGGTGCAACGGAGAATCGCAGCGGGTGGCTGACGCCTCGATCGCCTGGTCGCCGGATAGCCGCCAGGTTGCCTTTTCCCAGAACGGGGCCGAGCTCGACAGCGATATCTTCGTGCTCGACGTGCGGCGCAATTCGCTCACCAACCTGACCGACGACGCGGTCGACGACCTCAAGGCGGCGGCCACCGCCGGCGAGTTCGTGATCTACGACCAGTGGCCGGCCTGGTCGCCCGATGGCGCCGAACTGGCGTTCCTCCGCATCCTCAACCCGCGGGACGAAGCGGGCCAGCGCCAGATCTCGATTTCGCGGGCGGTCCTGGAAACCGGCCAGGTCGTGCGTGGCCCGGAACTGGTGACCGACGAGCCGCTCGCCCTGGTCGCGGAAACCGTGGGCGCGATCACGCCGCTGCTCTGGCTCGCCGACGGCACGGTCGTCTTCGCCATACGCGGCGGGCCGGACATCACCGGCGTCTACGAATCGGACGTCACATCCGGGCGCCCGGTGGTGATCGAATCCGATCCCGCCATCCCGGTCGCCAAGACGCCGGTGCTGACCGGGGCGACGGCCAATGGTGATCGCCTGTCGTTCTACTGGTTGTGGGAAGACATTGCGATCGACGATGCGTTCCATCGCTACGGCTGGTTCGATCACGACAGCGGCGAACTCACGCCGATCGTGCTCGACGCCCCGCAAGGCGAAGTGGTTGCCGCCCCGCCCCGCTTCTCGCCGGACGGCACGGCGATGGTGTACGGTGTGACGGCAGACGAAACGACCAGCCGCGATGCGACGATCCTTGTCCAGGACCTGGAATCGGGCGCCGTGCTCGTGGCAATGGACGGTGTGAGCCTGCAACTGTGGGAAGGCGTAACCGGGATCGAGTGGACGGCCAGCGACCAGTTGGTGTTGCCGCTCGACGACGGCTCCTTCGAGGTGGTGACCCTGGAGCGCGCGTGATCCCCCAGGTTGAACCGCGAAGGGTCCCCGGCGGCATGGCCGCCGGGTCCCCGTGCCTGTCCTTTATGGAAAACAGCGATCCCCATTGTCATCGGAGTTCGACCCATCGGGACAGGTGGTGTTGTTCCAGATCACGCGATCGAGGTTGGCGCCGCGCAGGTTGGCATTCAGCAGGAAGGCGTCCGTCAGGTTGGCGCGGGAGAGGTTGGCGTTGCGCAGGTTGGCGCCGGGCATGAACGCCCCGCTTAGATCGGCACGGCTCAGGTTCGCGCCCTGCAGATTCGTCTCGACGACGTTGGCGAACCTCAGATCGGCACGGCTCAGGTTGGCGCCGGACAGGTTGCTGGAGTTAAGGAAGGCGTCGCCAAGGTCGCACCCGTAGAGATTGACCCCTGGACCGAACGGGACCGTGCAATCGACGGCGGCGACGGCGGGCGCGGCCGGCAACGCGGTCACGCCAAACGTCAGCAGTATGACGATAGTGATGAGCTTCCGCTTGAACACTTCCATGGAGCATGCCCTTCCCGGCTAGAACCGGGTCGAGAGGGCCCCGATTCAGCGCAATGTGCCCGCCAGGTGCGTCTGGCGTGGCATGAACCGGTGTCCCCGTCCGGGAATGACCGAATGAAGTGGACTCTTTTGCAGGGTAACAGCGCATGAGTCTAAAGACAATTGGCGCCAGCGTGCGATGATCTTGCGACGTTCGCCAGTAACCACCGCGATCGGCTAAGGTAAAATCGCCCGGCCGATCGCCGCGGATTCGCACATAGCCAGTGCATGACGACGGTATAGGTGGCTACCTGGCCGCCACGAGCGATTCATTGGGAGCGCGCGTGACTCGATCCCTCAAGGCCACAACCCTCGCGGTCGGCGTGTTCGGCGCCTTCGTCATCGGCTTCGCGATGCTGCTGGGACCGTTGCAGGACGATCCCGGCCCCAGCGTCGCCGAACGCTTCGTGATCTTTGCCTACCCGATCTGCATGCTGCTGGCCGGGGTCTTCGTGCTGCTGCGCTCGCGGATCGCGCTGATCTACGGCGTGCTGGCCGCCATTTTCGCGATCACGTTCGTGGGCATCCATCTCTCTGGCCCAAATGGCTGGGACACCATGTCCGCGAAAGTCATCTCCTCGATGATCATCGTGGGCCCGGCCCTGATCGTCACCAGTCTCAGCTGGAGCGTAACGCGCCTGGAATCGGGCCCGGCCCTGCCGACGCGCCTGCGGCGGTAAATCGCCACCCCGCTGCGGCAAAATCGGCCGGTCCGGTGGTTGTGGTGCTCCCGCACGATGTCGTTCATCGGCGGGTCGACCGGCATGGTCGGCATCCTGTTGCACCTGGTCGACACCAATGAGGCGGTCGCGGCAGTCACGCTGCTGATGCTGTGCGGGGATTTCGTCCCGGCGCTGCTGGCCCCGTTGATCGGCGCGCTGGCGGACCGGGTCGAGCTCAGGCGATTGATGCTGGCCTGCGAGATCGGCCAGGCCGCGGCCACCATCGTGATCGCAATCT
>JBGTNF010000068.1:0-4623 GCA_041743205.1 Thermomicrobiales bacterium
CGCTACGACGGCGCCTGGTGGCGCGAGCACTGGCAGCGCACCAGGATCCAGGGCGTGATCGTCAATGCCGGCGGTATCGTCGCCTATTATCCCAGCGACCTTCCCTTGCACCACCGGGCCCTGCACCTCGGCGAGCGGGACATGTTCGGCGAAATCGCGGCCGACGCCCGGGCCGACGGCCTCAGCGTGATCGCCAGGATGGATTCCAACCGCGCCGACGAGCGCTTCTACATCGAGCACCCCGACTGGTTCACGGTCGATGCCGAGGGCCGTCCCTATCGCGCCGGCGAGCTCTATATCTCCTGCGTCAACAGCCCCTACTACGACGACTTCCTGCCGGCCGTGTTCCGGGAAGTGATCGAGCGCTATGGCGTCGACGGCTTCGCCGACAACAGCTGGAGCGGCTTGCTGCGGGACCGGATCTGTCACTGCCCGCACTGCCGGCGCGCGTTCCGGGAAGTCGCTGGGGCGGCCCTGCCGAAGGATCACGACTGGGACGATCCGGTCTATCGTCAGTGGGTCCGCTGGAACTACGCCCGCCGCCTGGAAATCTGGGACCGGAACAATGCGATCGCGCAGGAGCACGGCGGACCGGATTGCCTCTGGATCGGCATGAACTCGGGCGACCTGACCCACCAATGCCGCAACTTCCGCGACTACCGGGGCATCGCCGAGCGGACCGAGCTCGTCTTTCTCGATTCCCAGTACCGGCACGCCGGGATGGGGTTCCAGCGCAACGGCGAGATGGGCAACCTGATCCACGGCATCCTCGGCTGGGACAAGCTGATCCCGGAGAGCATGGCGATGTACGGCGCCGGGCAACCCAGCTTCCGGTTGGCCAGTAAGTCGGAACCGGACGCCCGGTTCTGGGCGCTCGACGGATTCCTCGGCGGCATCCAGCCGTGGTGGCACCACATCGGGGCGTATCACGACGACCGGCGGCAGTACCGGACGGCGGGGCCGCTCTTCGCCTGGCACCAGGAGCATGAAGCCGCACTCGTGGACCGCACGCCGGTGGCGACGGTCGGGGTGGTCTGGTCGCAGGAGAACATCGATTTCTACGGCCGCAACCGGCCGGGGGAGCTGTTCACGCTGCCCTGGGTGGGGATGACCGACGCCCTGATCCGGGCGCGGATTCCGCACCTCCCGATCCATGCCGACCACATCGCCCGTGACGCCGAACGGTTCGGCCTGAAGGCGCTGGTCCTGCCGAATGTCGGTTCCCTGAGCGATGCGCAGCTCGACCAAATCCGGGCGTTCGTCGCGGGCGGCGGTGGTCTGCTGGCGACCGGCGAGACGAGCCTCTTCAATGAAGACGGCGGCCGGCGGGACGATTTCGGACTGGCGGACGTGTTGGGCGTCCACGCGACCGGGGCGCATCATGGCTCGGACCGCGACGACCGCGCGAGCTGGGACGAGTGGGGCCAGCACACCTACCTCCGGCTCAACCCGGAACGACGACGCTGGGTCGACGGCCCGCAGACCGGTTCCGAGCCCGACGACGACCTGCCCCGCCACGACGTGCTGGCCGGTTTCGAGGAAACCGACACAGTGCCGTTCGGCGGGCGGCTGGAAGTGGTCCGGGTCGCCGAAGGCGCCAAGGCGTTGATGACGCTGGTGCCGCCGTTCCCGATCTACCCGCCGGAGACGAGCTGGATGCGGCATTCATCGAGCGACGTGCCGGCCCTGGTGCTCAACGAGCGGCCGGGCGCTGGCCGGGTCGCCTACCTCCCGGCCGATCTCGACCGCTGCTTCGGGCGGAGCCGCCTGCCGGATCACGCCAACCTCCTCGGCAACCTCGTGCGCTGGACGACCGTCGGCACGATCCCGATCGCGGTCGATGGCCCTGGGTTCCTGCACTGCCAGCTCTACCGGCAGGCGGAGCGGCTGGTCCTGCACATCGTGAACCTGACCGGGCATGAAGTTGGCCACGCGCCCGCCGACCAGCTCTACCCGATGGGCCCGAGCACGGTCACGATCGATGTCCCGGATGCGTTTAGTGGAACCGTCGATGTGCGCCAGCTCGTTTCCGGAGCGACGTCACGTGTCGAGGTCGTCGGTGGACAGGCGACGGTCGTGATCGACCGGATCGCAGACCACGAAGTGGTCGTGGTCGCGTCCGGCAATCGATCCGGGGGCTGACGGCGCGCGATTGGCGAGCAGCGGTGATACGCTGGGGTCGATGATGCGTCGACCGGTCGGATGCCGCCGGCCGGTTCCGTTCCCGATGCCGGCCAGGCTCCGTGACCGAAGGGCGCCGGAGCCTGGCCGGGTGAGGAGACCCGCCATGCCACCCGCCAAAGCCGCGCCTCCCGAATCGGCGTCCCGGTTCGCGACCCTGACCATCAACGACGTCAAGCGGCTGACGGACAGTGGGAGCTTCGCCCGTGGCCGCGCCTACTTTCGCGAGGGGCGCATTCACGACACCGTCCTTCGCGACAGCACGATCGAAGGGCTTTGCACCGGCTCCGACGTGATGCCCTACCGCGTCCAAAAGGATTTGCCGCTGCGGGCCGATCCGAATGGCAATACGTACGCGAACTCCTGCACCTGTCCCGTCGACGGGTTCTGCAAGCACCTGGTCGCCTTGTGCCTGGTGTGGATCGACGATCCGGGACGGTTCGTCGAGCAGCCGCCCCTTGCCGAATCGCTGACCGACCGAAGCCGGGAGGACCTGGTTTCGCTGATCCTGCGCATGGTCGCCCGGTACCCCGATCTTGAACGCCTCGTGCTGTTGCCCACGCCAGGGTCGCCGGGGAAGGGATCCCCCAACCTACCGACCGTCGACGAACGCGTGATTCGCCAGCAGGCGCGGTCGGCGTTCGTTTCCGTGGACCGGTGGGATTACTACGCAGCGGCCGGGTCGATCTCGGAGCTCTACCCGCTCATGGAGCTTGGCCGGAGTTACGTCGACGTCGGGCACTGGGCGGACGCCCTGACCGTGTACACCACGGTGGCCGAAGAGGCCTGCGAGGTGCTGCTCGAATTCAACGATGAAGAAGGCGAGATCGGCTCGCTCATCGCCAGCTGTGCGATGGGGCTGGTGGCGTGCTTCGACGTCCAGGCAGAGCTCGAACTGGAGCAGCGATTCTCCGAGGAACTGCGCGAACGCCTGATCCAGGCCCTGTACGACATCTGGCGCTTCGATGTGATCGAGGTCGGCGGCATCGACCTCGCCCAGGAGGGACCGGAAGCGATCGCCCGGAACGTTACCGACGCGGAGCGGGGGATGGTGGAGGGCTGGCTTCGCGAGGAACGCCCGTCGGACTGGGCCAGGCGAATGGTCGTCGAGTTCCAGGTCATGCTGAAGGAAGAAGCCGGCCTCGACGACGAGCAGTTGCTGGAAATCTATCGCGAAGCCGAACTCTGGGACGATGTCGGCAAGATGCTGCTCCAGATGGACCGGATCGACGAGGCGGTGTCGGTCGCCGCCCGCAAGATCACGGTCCCACACAAGTTCCTCGCCTTCG
The DNA here is from genome assembly GCA_041743205.1 of Thermomicrobiales bacterium. Lineage (GTDB taxonomy): Bacteria > Chloroflexota > Chloroflexia > Thermomicrobiales > UBA6265 > JACCYX01. The sequence continues at coordinate 3,471 of JBGTNF010000068.1, forward strand.
CCAACGCGCTGATCGGGCGCGGGGGAGAGCACGTGGCCCGTGCGATGGCGCTCGTCGACGATCGGGTGTGGGAAGCCGAAGGCAAGAACCCGGTCTACGATGCCCAGCTCCAGGAGTGGCTCGTCGCCCGCTACAGCGAACACCAGCGGCCGCGCGAGGCGCTGGCGATCGCCGAACGTCGCTTCAAGGCACAACCATCGATGAAAACGTGGCATCTGGTAGAGCAGGCCGCCACATTGCCGGGCCTGTCGCCGGACGTTTGGGGTGACCTCCGCCCGAAGCTGCTCGGCCAGCTTAAGAAGCAGAAGGAGTGGACCACGCTGGTGGAGATCCACCTCGAAGCGGGCGATGTCGGCGCCGCGATCGACGCCCACGGCCGGCATGTCGCGCTCCGCCGGAAGGATCGGTGGTACGGATCCGGGTGGGGTTACGGCGACCAGGATCTGCGCCTGGCCGCGGCTGCCGAGACGGACTTTCCCGACGAGGCGATCACTATCTATCGCCTGAACGCGGACGGGATGATCGCCAACCGCCAGCGGTCCAGCTACAAGATCGCCGCCGAACACCTGGCGCGGATCAAGGCGACGCTCGAACGCCACGGCCGGGCGGACGAGTGGAACGCGTTGATCGCCGACGTGCGCACGACCAACAAGACGCTCCGCGCCCTCCGCGAGGAACTGGACGCCCTCGGTCTGTGATCGACACGGAACGATAGCGGTCTGGATACCCGGATCTTGCCCGGACAGGGATTAAACCTCCACACGCCAATATGGATGTTACGTATATCCATGCGCCACCGGAATAAGAGAAGGACGTAGATCGATTTAGCCGCGCAACGTCGTAGTGCGTAGGGGTCAACCCCCGTGTTGACCCGAACCTGCCGCCCCCGAAACCTGCGGGCGATCACGGAGGATCGCCCCTACGCACGATGACGTTGGCCCTCGGTCCAATCGGATCTTGTATCAAACGGCGAAACCCGACCGCCGCAGGAAACGGGCGCCGAGCTCCGGCCAGACGCCGGCCTCGGCGTGCCCTTCGGCCAGGCCGAGACCGTGTTCGCCGGCGGGCAGGACGTGGAGGGCAAACGGCACGCCGTGGCGCCGCAGGGCCGAGGCGAAGACGAGGCTGTTCTCGACATCGACCGCCGCATCGT
>JBGTNF010000069.1:0-6590 GCA_041743205.1 Thermomicrobiales bacterium
CGACGGCGACACCCGGATCCTCAACGGCCAGCCGCTGCGGCTGACCATGATTACCCCGGCCCAGACGACAGGGCTCGAATACCAGATCGGCGCTTCGTTCGCGAACACCGCCCGCGAGGCCGGCATCGACATCGAGCTCAAGAGCCTCCCCGGCTCGGCCTTCGGGGACGCCTACAACACCGGCGACTACGACATGACCTGCCACTGGACCTGCGGCATGCAGTTCGATCCCAACCAGCTGTACGGGGGCTTCCACTCCCGCGAGTACGTGCCGGTCGGCGAACGCGCCGAGGGCGACGCCGCCTCGGCCCGCCTCCAGAGCCCCGAGCTCGACGCCCTGATCGAGCAGCTCGACACCATCGACGTCGAGGCGGAAGCCAGCAAGACGGTCTTCAACGACGCCTTGACGGCGTTCATGACCGAGCTGCCGGCAGTCGCCAGCATCCAGACCACCTACCCGATGTTCTACAACACCGCGTACTGGACCGGCTGGCCCTCCGCCGAGGATCCGTACACGAGTCCCGCCAACTGGTGGGGACAGTTCATGTTCGTCATCGGCGCGCTCAAGCCGGCCAGCGAAGGCTAGTCCCGGCATGGGGCAGCGGCCCAGGCCGTTGCCCTCACCAGACCGAGTGATGCATCGTGTCTGGATCACGAGCTGGCGCGCAGCGCCTTAAACGTCATTGCGCAACGCATCAATCGTCTGGCGCGGAACCGGGCGCGAGTCCGGTCCGCGCCCGATCACGGACCAGAGTCCGTGATCGGGCGCCCGCCCCGCGCGCGGATCAGAGGGGTCTCCACCATGGTCACCAGCACGCCCACCACCACGTTAGACCAGGAAGCCGAACTGACGGGCGGCAGCGGCAAGGGCGGCCGCGGCGCGCTAAGTCCCACCGCAACCTACCTTTTGCGCCGCCTCGGTCTCTATGTCCTGACCCTTTGGGGTTCGCTCACCGCGTCCTTCTTCTTCTTTCGGCTGCTGCCCGGCGATCCAATTTCCGGCATCATTTCACAATTGCAAACGCGAGGCCAATACTCGTCCCTCGACAACTCGCAGGACATGGTCGAGTTCTACCGCAAAGAGTTCGGGCTCGACGGCTCCCTGGGCCAGCAATACGTCTCCTATTTCCGCAATATCCTGACCCAGTTCGACTTTGGCCCGTCCGTGTTGAGCTATCCCAGCCCGGCCACCGACCTGATCATCCGCGCCCTGCCCTGGACGTTCGCCCTGATCGGCGTGGCCACCCTCCTCGGCTGGGGCATCGGCGTGGTCCTGGGCACGCTCACCGCCTGGAAACGAAACTCGCGCTGGGCAGAATTGATCACCAACGGGGCTCTGGGCCTTTCCCACATTCCCCCCTACTTCATGGCCCTCTTCCTTCTGATCTTCCTTAGCTACCGCGGTGGACTGCTGCCGTCCCGCGGCGCCTACGACGCCGGCCTCGACCCGTCGTGGTCGCTCGAGTTCATGATCAGCGCGATCAAGTACGGCACGTTGCCGGTGCTGGCAACCGTGATCGTGGCCGTCGCCAACTGGATGATCTCCACCCGCGCCCTGGTGGTCAGCATCCTCGGCGAGGATTTCCTGACCTTCGCCAACGCCAAGGGGATCACCCCGCGTCACGTGCTCACCCGCTATGTGCTGCGCAACGCCTGGCTGCCGCAGATCGCGGCGCTCGGCCTGGCGCTCGGCGGCGTGGTCAGCGGCAACATCCTGATCGAGCGGCTCTTCGTCTACCCCGGGCTCGGCAACCTGCTGGTCGACGCGGTGATCATCAAGGACGTCAACACCGCGATGGCCACGGTCACGCTGCTGATCTTCATGGTGCTGACGATCAACCTGATCATCGATCTCTGCCTGCCGTTGATCGATCCGCGCGTGAAATTCACCGGCTAGAACAGGGAGCATCATGGTTTTTGTCAACCTCTACCGGGAAAGCGGCAAGTTCCGGCTCGGCGCCGTGATCACCCTGATCCTGATCGTGATCGGCGTGCTGCGCACGCCCCTGCTGAACCTCGCCGTCGGCGACACCGACCCGATGGCCGTCGGCTCCTTCGGCATCTTCCTCGACCCCACCCGCGACCACCTGCTGGGCACCGACCGGTTCGGGCGGGATGTCCTCGGCCTGGTGCTGATCGCGCTGCCGGTCTCGCTCACGGTCGCCTTCCTCGCCGGCGCCCTCTCGACCGTGCTCGGGGTCGTCGTCGGCTTCGTCTCGGGATACAAGGGGGGGCGTGTCGATTCCGTGCTCCGCACGCTCACCGACATGTTCATCGTGATCCCGACCCTCCCGCTGATCATCATCCTCGCCGCCAATACGCGGAACCTCAGCTCGCTGAAACTGGCGCTCGTGCTGGCGGCCTTCAGCTGGCCGTTCGCCGCCCGCGTCATTCGCTCCCAGGTGCTCTCGCTGCGCGAGCGGCCCTACGTCGAGCTCTCGAAGATGACCAACCTCTCGGACCGGGAAATCATCGTCGGCGACATCCTCCCCAACATGGCCCCGTACGTCGCCATCGGGTTCGCCCAGGCGTCGGTCGGCTCGGCCTTCGCGCTCGTCGGTCTGACCGTGATCGGGCTCGGGCCATCGAGCCAGATGGACCTGGGGCGGATGATCAGCGAAGCGCTCGGTTACGGCGTGATCAGCCTCGGCAAGGAACTCATCTTCGTGGTGCCAGTCGCCCTGCTGATCCTGCTCTTTCTCGGCCTCGCCTTGATCAGCCAGGGGATGGAAGAGTTCTTCAACCCGCGCCTCCGGAGCCAGGCTTGATCCGTCGCGGAGGGGTGGGACTATGGCGATCACCGGCAAGGACGAAACCATGACCGACACCAGCACGGCCAGCCCGAAGCCGGCGACCCAGCCGGCCCCGGCGCGGCCCACGGCCCCGACCGGCGCCCCACTGCTCGAAATCCAGGACCTGGCGATCCACTTCCGCTCGGCGCGTGGCGTTGCCCGCGTCGTCGACGGCACGACGCTGACCATCCACCAGAACGAAATCGTCGGCGTGGCCGGGGAATCGGGGTCCGGCAAGACCACCCTGGTCGAAGCCATCCTCCAGATCATCCGCTTCCCGAACCGGGAAACCCACGGCAGCGTGATGTTCACCCCCCGCTCCGGCCCCAAAATCGACCTAATGAAAACCAACGAACGGCAAATGCGCCGCCTGCGGCTGAACGAGATCGCCTACGTGCCACAGGGGTCGATGAACTCCCTCAACCCGGTAGCGAGGGTTGGCGACCAGATCGTTGACGGCATGGTCGATCACGGGCTGGGCAAGCGCGAGGCGCGCGACCGCGTTCCCGGCATCCTCGAACGCGTCGGGCTGGAACAGCGGGTCGCGAAGCTCTACCCGCACGAGTTGAGCGGCGGCATGAAGCAGCGCGTGATCATTGCGATCGCGATTTCGATGAACCCCTCGCTGATCATCGCCGACGAACCGACCACCGCGCTCGACGTCAATGTCCAGCGCAAGATCCTGGCGACGCTCTCCAAGCTGCGGGACGACCTGAACGTGGCGATCATGATCGTCAGCCACGACCTCCCGGTCCACGCCCAGCTCGTCGACCGGATCGCCGTGATGTACGCCGGCCAGATCGTCGAGGCCGGGGACATCCGCTCCACGGTCAAGCTGCCGCTTCATCCCTACGCCCGGGGGTTGATGAACGCGATTCCCTCGATCGGCAAACCGCGCGAACGGCTGGAAGGCATCAAGGGCGCCACGCCCAGCCCGTTGAGCTGGCCGCCGGGGTGCCGGTTCCACAATCGCTGCCCGCACGTGATGGACGTTTGCCAGACCACGCCGCCGATCCTGGCCGCCGCCGAGCCGGGCGACCGCGACACCGGTGACGGCATCGTGCTCGTCCAGCCGGGCCGGGAAGTCGCCTGCCACCTCTACCTCGAATCGACGCCAAAGGAGGCGCGGCCGCAATGAGCGAATCCACCAGGCCAGCCGTCCCACTCCTCGAACTGCGCGACGCCACCACGATCTTCGGGTCCGGGGCGCAGGAAACTGTCGCCAACGACCACGTCTCGCTGGCGATGGCTGAAGCTCCGCCCCGGCTGCTGAGCATCGTCGGCGAGAGCGGCTCGGGCAAGACGACCGCCGCCCGCACCCTGCTCGGGCTCCAGAAACCGACGGGCGGCCAGGCGCTGTGGCGCGGCAAGGACATCTACGCCCTGCCGAAGCGAGACATGCACGCCTTCCGCAGCGAAATCCAGGCGGTGTTCCAGGACCCCTACGGCATCTTCAACCCCTTCTACAAGATCAACCGCGTCTTCGACCTGACGATCAAGAAGTTCAACCTCGCCTCGTCGCGGCAGGATCGCGAGGGCCTGATCGAAGACGCCCTGCGCGTGGTCAACCTCCGCCCGCCGGACGTGCTGGGCCGCTACCCGCACCAGCTCAGCGGCGGCGAGCGGCAGCGGGTGATGCTGGCTCGCGCCTACCTGATGAAGCCGAAGCTGATCGTGGCCGACGAAGCGATCTCGATGCTCGATGTTGCCGTGCGGGCCGTGATCATGAACATCCTGCTGGACTTCAAGGAGCAGGCCGGGATGTCGACCGTCTTCATCACGCACGATCTCTCGGCCGCCCACTACCTCGGCGGCGACATCATGGTCATGCGCCGGGGCCAAGTGGTGGAAACAGGCACGGTCGACCGGGTGCTGCAAGCGCCCGAGCACCCGTACACCCGGCTGCTGCTCGATTCGATCCCGTCACCCGATCCCGACGAGCGCTGGCAGGACGATGTCGCCGCCATCGCCCGGCTCGAAGAGGAGGCAGGGGTCGCCGAGCGGGATGTCGTGACCACCGCATAGCACGTTTGGGTATGGACACATCCGGCCAAAGCGGAGACAATCGCCATTCTGTCCAATGGAGGCGCCGCTGGCGCCGGCCATTCCAGATCCCGGGAGGATTCATGACTCACCAGCACCTCGGCTCCACCAACAGCCTCAAGCGCCGCGCCGGCCTTGCACTCGCCGCGGCCAGCCTGCTCGCTATCGGCAGCTTCGGCGGCGCCTACGCCCAGGACGCCACACCGGCAACGGCGGAGTCGTCCGCAAGATCCTCCATCTCGGCGGTGGGCATGCTCAACGCCGAAGGGCTGCAAATCGGTACGGTGATCGGTTCGGAGTTCGACGGCGCCGTCGAGCTCACGCTCACGGCCCGGAACCTGCCGCCGGGCGAGCACGGGTTGCACATCCACGAAACCGGCATCTGCGACCCGGCTGGCGACGAACCGTTCAGCTCGGCGGGCGCGCACTTCAACCCGGACGGCTCGGCCCACGGACCGGGCTCGGCGACGATCGTGGCCCAGGTCCAGGAGCCCGAAGCTGGCGAGGCGACGCCAGTGGCTGAAGTGGCCGCGCCCGCCTTGCCGGTCTCCGATGTCGAATCCCACGCCGGCGATCTCGGCAACATTACCGTGGACGAGACCAGTTCGATTTCGGTGCTGGTCACGACCGCCAGCGTCACCTTCGCGCCTGGCGCGGAAACGTCGCTGGCGGACGCGGACGGCAGCGCCCTGGTCATCCACGAGATGGCCGACGACCTGATGACCGACCCAACCGGCGAGAGCGGCGGGCGGATCGGCTGCGCGGTGCTCTTCGCGCCGACGTCGGACGTCCCCGCCGCCTCCCCCGAGGCCTGAGCTCAACCCATCGGGACGAAGGGGATGGCGGTTGCGCCATCCCCTTCGTCATGTCCGCCAGGTGGCAGCGCTATGGATAATCCAGTCAACCTGCACAATCGACTCGAGACGTTCTCCGACCATTGGGCGCCGCGAACCGTGGCGACCTTCAACGGCCACGACGTGATGGTGGTCAAGGTGCTTGGCGAGTTCGTCTGGCACGACCACGCTGAGGCCGACGACTTCTTCCTCGTCCTCAAGGGGCGGCTGGAGATCCGGCTGTGCGACCGAACCGTGACGCTCGGCCCCGGCGAGCTTTATGTCGTGCCGCGCGGTATCGAACACCAACCATTCGCCGCGGAAGAGACGCACCTGCTGCTGATCGAACCGACCGGCACGCCGAACACCGGCGACCTCGCCACCGCTCAACCCCGCCGCGTGGTGTAACCGAGGGCAACATCCGCCTTGCACAATTCGTAATGGGTGAAGCACATTGACTGTTCGGGCGTCGTTCCGGGCGAAATGATGTCACTGTCGATGCCGGTGACCCACTATCCGGGACCGACCACCCCATCGTGGCGGCACATCCACAAAACAACGTGCATCACCCGTATTCGTAGGGGCGAACCAGATTCGACCGGCTGGCCATTCTGGCAATCCAATGTCTTGTCGAATCGTGTGTTCGCCCGAATCTTGCCCGATGCGGAACCAACCCGGCCGTCCCCAAATCGCCTGCAAGTCGACACGCCGAGAGAGATTTCTCGACTACGCTCGAAATGACGTGCCTTTGCGAAACCCGAAGGTAGCATCAACCGCCAACCCGCCAGATCGCGGCGGTGCGGGCCGGGATCACTAGCCCATGCTCATTGTCCTCAGGTGGAGGGCCATCACCACCGTAGCGGGTCCACGCGGTGCTGAAGATGGCGGACATGCCGTACCAGCCGGAAGGCATGTCCGCCAT
>JBGTNF010000070.1:0-3836 GCA_041743205.1 Thermomicrobiales bacterium
CAACGCCGGTCCCGGAACCGGCCAACCAGCCGGCCCCGATGCCGGAAGCGCCCGCCGCCGCGCCGTCCCAGCCGTCTGCTTCGTCCGACCCGGCCCGCGAAGAACGCGTCCGGCTCTCGCGCCGACGCCAGACCATCGCTACCCGCCTCGTCGAGGCCCAGCAAACAGCGGCGATGCTGACGACCTTCAACGAGATCGACCTCACCGCCGTGATGGAAATCCGCTCGCGGCGCAAGGAGGCGTTCAAGGAAAAGCACGGCGTCAACCTCGGCTTCATGTCCTTCTTCACGAAGGCCGCGATCGGCGCGCTCAAAGCCTTCCCGAACGTCAACGCCGAGCTCCAGGGCAACGAGTTGGTGCTCAAGAAGTACTACGACATCGGGATCGCGGTCGGGGTCGAAGAGGGGCTCGTCGTGCCGGTGCTGCGCGACGCCGACCGCAAGAGCTTCGCCCAGATCGAGGCGGAGATCGTTTCGCTGGCGGGCAAGGCGCGGGACAACAAGCTCGCCCTCGCCGAATTGCAGGGCGGCACGTTCACGCTTACCAACGGCGGCGTCTTCGGATCGCTGCTCTCGACCCCGATCCTCAACACGCCGCAGGTCGGCATCCTCGGGATGCACACCATCCAGCAGCGCCCGGTCGCGCGGGACGGCGAGGTCGTGATCCGGCCGATGATGTACGTCGCGCTCTCCTATGATCACCGGGTCGTCGACGGCAGCGACGCGGTGCGCTTCCTGGTCACGATCAAGACCCTGCTCGAAGACCCGGAGAACCTGCTCCTCGAAGGATAGGGCGACTGTGCGTTCGAGCGGCGCCAGCGAGCCCGGTGGCTTTGGCCAACGGGCTCGCTGTTGTCCCAGTGGCGCGAGACCTCGTTCACATGAAATCCAGGCAGACCGTCAGCAAACGACGTTGTGCGTAGGGGTCAACCTGGCCCTGCTGGATACGTGTTGACCCGAACAGTTCCGGGCGATCATCACGAATCCAGTGGGGTCAGGATCGCCCCTACCCTCGTCGTTCCGTGGCACGATCGGTTCACGCAATGTCTACCCGAAGTTCGTATGATTCCAGGAACCAGGGAGAGTCCCCAATGCCTGCAACCGAGATCGGTCGCCCCGTTCGTGTGGCGAGCATCAGTTTCGCGAATGGCAAGACGCTCGAGGACATCGTTGCAGTGGTCGATGGCGAAGGGGCGCGCGGCGCCGACCTGGTCGCTCTCCCGGAAACCTGGCTTGGCCAAGGCGATTCCCCGGAGGTGATCGACGGGCCGACGATCGCGGCGATGTCGTCCCTCGCCGCGACTCATCGGACCTGGATCGTGTGCCCGATCGACCGGATCGACGGCGAGCGGCGCTTGAACTCATCCGTGGTGATCGACCGGTCAGGAAACGTCAAGGCCGTGTACAACAAGGTCTACCCGTACTGGTCGGAGTTCGATCTCGACCCGGTTGTCGAGCCTGGGGACATGCCACTGGTCGTCGAAACCGACTTCGGGCGGCTTGGAATCGCGACCTGCTTCGACGTAAATTTCCCCGGCGTGTGACAACGGCTCGCCGACGATGGAGCCGAACTGGTGATCTGGCCCAGCGCCTACTCGGCGGGGAGCCTGCTCCAGGCGTACGCGCTGCTTCATCACTTCACCATCGTGACGTCGACCCAAACCGGCGACTGCCAGGTCTACGACATCACCGGCGAGCGGATCATCGACGACCGCAGCGACGACATCACGGTCAGCCGGGTAACGCTCGACTTCGACCGCGGGATCTATCACGAAAACTTCAACCTCGCCCACGGCAACCGCTTGCTTGGCGAGTGCGGCGCCGACCTCCTGCTAGAGCAATCCCTCCCTCGCGAACAATGGTTCGTGTTGAAGGCGAACCGCCCGGGCGTCTCCGCCCGCGGCCTGGCCAAACAGTATGGTCTCGAAGAGTTGCGCGACTACGTCTCGCGCAGCCGGGTCGAGATCGATCGCCGCCGAACCGCTCGATAATACGAAATCCGGATGTCCGACAGACACGTGATGCGGAGCGGACCCCAAGCGCCTGCGACGCCAGCGCCGGCGAGTCGATCCGGCTGCGCGTCAAGCGGGGCCGCGTTTCTCGCCGTAGCGAACCCAACGTTGCACATCATACCGAGCGGTCCCTGAGCGCCAACGACGCCAGGGACGCCAGGGACGGGGGAGTCGAGGCATCGCCTCGCCGCAGCGAGCCCGGCCAGGACGGAAAACTGTCTCGATTGGGCCACCCCACGAAGAAACCGCTCGGCGCTCCCGTCGACACGCCTCCGTCGTTTCCTTATACACAATCATCCGAACTCCCATCACGCGGGGTTGGGCTCTACCCGATGGGGTGATCCTGCCGCAACTGGGAACGCACCGCCAGGTGGGTCGGCATTGGCGCCAACTTTGGCGTTGGCGTCGATGCTGGCGGCGCCCGCCAGCCAACCGGGCTACAGCCGAGCACGCCATCCCGGGCGTCTTTTCAGGGACATGCTCGGCGCACGCGCCGGTCGCTGCAGCGTGAATCCAAGGTCGATTTCGGAGCTGGCCGCGATACGACCTCCGAACAGGTGACGGAAGGTCCACGGCGCGGTAAGCTCCGGCGTCGGAAGGCTCGGTAGACTCGGCTGGTCTTCGGCGGACCATTGAAGGGAGAACTCCATGAACGACAGCCTGAACACGGCCCTGATTGCCGCCGCGTGGCGCAACGACGTGGACGACGCAGTCCGCCTTATCGAGCAAGGCGCCGATGTCAACGCCACGGATTCGACGATCCAGAGCGCCTACCTGATCGCGACCAGCGAAGGGTTCCTCGACCTGCTGGAGTTGACCCTGGAGCACGGCGCCGATATCGCCGCAAAGGATAGCTACAACGGAACGGGTTTGATCCGCGCTGCGGATCGTGGCCACGCCCTTGTCGTTGGCCGCCTACTCCTGGCCAGGATCGAGGTCGACCATATCAACAACCTGGGGTGGACCGCGTTGCACGAAGCGATCATTCTCGGGGACGGGAGCGAACGGTACGTCGACTGCGTCCGGTTGTTGTTGGCCAAGGGCGCCGACCCGCTGCTCGCGTCGCAACGAGACGGCGTCAGTCCGTTGGACCACGCCGAATCACGAGGATTCGGGACGATTGCAACGACCATTCGCCACGTGATCGAGTCCGATCCGCCGATCGATGCGACGGATGCGCTGATCGCGGCGGCAAAGCATGGCGATGCCGACGGACTGGTAGCCGCCCTGCGGACCGGAGCCACCCTGGCTGAAATGTCCCCAACCGCCATCGGGCAGCAGGCGGGGCACGAAAACATTGTTCGCCTGCTAACGGCCCTCGTCGGTAACCGCTGAGAGTGGCCTGGGTCCCGGCTAGAACTTCTCCTGCAGCACCGGGAAGGCCTTCGGGAAAAGCGCCTGCAGGGTGACCTGGGCGGCGGGATCGGGATCGCCCCAGCCGCGGAACGGGAACGTGGCCGGGTCCATCCCGCTCCAGACCAGCGCGCTCAGCCCCTGGATCGTCAGGTGACAGGCGGGTTCTCCCCCCTCGCGCACGGTCAGCGCGCCGCCCTCGCCGGCGAGCGTCCAGACCCCGTTGTTCCAGGGGCACTGGTCGTCGACGAGCGTGACGGCGATCTCCGCGTCCGCGCCGGCCCCGATCCCGTCGAGCCCCGCCACCGAAATCACCCGGCCCATCGGTCCCGGCCAGGCATCCTTGTGGACCGTTGACGATTGGGCCGCGAGATCGCGGTACCAGAGCTCGGGAAACTCCTCGGGGCCAAGCTCGATCACGGCCTCGGAGACCTGGTCGACGTGACGCCCGATCCAGGCCAGCAGCTGGTAC
>JBGTNF010000071.1:0-5738 GCA_041743205.1 Thermomicrobiales bacterium
GCAGCCCGCGCGATGCTCATGTGACGCACGTCAATCTGGCGCTTCTCGCGGGCGACCCACTCCAGGTGGTGTCCGGTTTCCTGGAAACCGACGCGAGCGTAGGCGCGTTGCGCGCGGGGATTGTGCTGGAACACTTCGAGATTGACCTGCGCCAGGTCCAGGTTGAGGAAAGCCTCGGCCAGCACAAGGTCGGTTGCGTCGGTCCCGAAGCCCTGACCCCAGGCATCCTTCTCGCCGATTACCAGGCGGAACAGCGATGTCCCGCCACTCGCATCGATATCGACCAGCGCCGTGGAGCCGACGAGCCGATTGGTCCCATGCTCGTACACCGCCCAGCACGTTCCGCGCGCGGAAGCCGGAAGGATGATGGAGTCGAAGTAATTCCGGGCCTGCGCGGCGCTGAGCGGCGCCAGGTCGTGCCGGAGCATTTCGGCTATCTCGGCATCCTCGTACCAACGAACGAAAATCTCCCGATCTTCCGCGGTGTGCCGACGCAGGTCGACGGCGGAGCCTTCACGGACCATCGCGCCGATCGCCGGTTGGACGGGTGCGGGCTTGGATGTCGTATTACCGGTCATGTCGGCCTGCCCCGGAACGTTTGCGAATGGGCTCACACCTTGGGGGGTTGCACGCGGTCGTCGCCACGTCCGGCGCCAAACGCGAAGCCAGCGTGCGGCAAACCACGACGCCGGACCAGTTTGCACTGATCCGGCGTCGAATGCCTGCTTGCCTGGAGCGCGCACGACGCCTAATAGGAATCGTAGCGCGGCGCGGCGCGGCGACTGGAGAAGCACTCCCGGCAGTACACGGGCTTGCCTGGCGATGGGTTGAACGGGACCTCGGTTTGCTTGCCGCATTCCGAGCAGGTGGCCGGGTACAGCTGGCGTGGAGCCGAGTTGTAGCCACTATCGTTACCGTAGCTACCACCACCACCACCGCCACCGCCCGACGAATATCCACCCCCGCCGGACGAGTAGCCACCACCCCCGCTGCCGGAGGAATACCCGCTTCCGCCGGACGAGTAACCGCCGCCGCCAGATGAATACCCGCCGCTTGCCCCGGCTCCACCGTCCCGCTGCGTCTTGCGTGCCTGGCGGCACGGTTGGCAACGCTGCGGCTCGGAAAACCCACGCTGCTGATAAAACTCCTGCTCACCCAGGGTGAACACGAATTCCTGGCCGCAATCGCGGCAGGTCAGCGATCGATCACTCATCCGCCTGAACCTCTCTGGCCGCGATCTCGGCGCGGCGCACTGGAGCGAAAAGATACGGTCACACCATCCGGCTCCAAAAGATCAGACACGATGACGCGCGGTGAAACGCCACACTCGGGCTTTCCCTCTGAAAACGACCTGGTGGGGCGATTATAGCACGCAGTTTGCGCACAACCAGCCCTTGCCGTTTCGCGATTTCAAGTGCAACGCCGGGGGCTGGCGACGACGGTCGGCGGCCATTTCCAGCCGGCCGTTCCAGGCGCCTGGGCGCCGCCGTCAAGGGCTGACAAGTCGCCACGCTATGCTACGATCCCACGCAGGTGGACGGCGTTTCCGCGCACGCGGCAGCGCCTCGCGTTCGAGACCAACGGTCGTTTCACAAGGAGTATCACCGAGGATGGATGTCCACGAATATCAGGCGGCGGAAATCCTGGCCCGGTACGGCGTGCCGGTCAATCCGGGACGCGTCGCCGAGAGTCCGCAGGAAGCGCGCAGCATCGCCGCCGATTTTGGCGGCACGGTTGCGGTCAAGGCCCAGGTGCACACCGGCGGCCGCGGCAAGGCCGGCGGCATCAAGCTGGCGCACACGCCGGATGAAGCGGGAGACGCGGCCACGGCGATTCTCGGCATGGACATCAACGGTCACACGGTGAACCGGGTGCTGGTGGCCAAGGGCGCGCGGATCGCCCACGAGTTCTACCTTGGCGTCGTGCTCGATCGCCCGAACCGCCAGGTGCTGGTGATGGCGAGCGCCGAGGGCGGTGTCGACATCGAGGAGGTTGCCCGCGAGCGCCCGGAGAAGATCGTCCGCCGCCTGGGCGACCCGGCCCTCGGGTTCCATCCGTACCAGGCGCGGGAGGTAGCCTTCGCGCTCGGCCTGCCCGCCAACCGGGTCAACGGGTTCGCGGCCATCGCCCAGCAACTGTTCGACGCCTACATCGAGGAAGACGCCACGCTCGTCGAGGTCAACCCGTTGATCCTCACCGAGGAAGGCGAGTGGCTGGCCCTCGATTCCAAGATGAGCTTCGACGACAACGCGCTCTATCGCCATGCGGATACCGAAGAGATGCGCGACCTGGCCGAGGAGAACGCCACCGAACTGGACGCCCGACGGAGCGGGATCTCCTTCGTCAAGCTCGATGGCGACATCGGCTGCATCGTCAACGGCGCCGGGCTGGCGATGGCCACGATGGACGCGGTCAAGCTCAACGGCGGGGAGCCGGCCAATTTTCTGGACGTTGGGGGCGGCGCCAGCGCCGCGCAAGTCGCCAAGGCGTTCGGCCTGGTGACGGCGGATCCGCACGTGCGGGCGATCCTGATCAACATCTTCGGCGGCATTACCCGAGGCGATGTCGTCGCCAACGGCATCCGCGAAGCCTTGGCCGAAGTGCAGGTAACGGTGCCGATCGTGGTCCGGCTCTCGGGCACGAATGCCGAGGAAGGCAAGCAGATCCTGGCCGAGGCCGGTCTGACCGCCGTCGACACCATGGACCAAGCCGCCGCCGAAGTCGTCGCCGCCGCCCGGCGCCACGCCGCCTGACCTCGCGTCAAAAGAGGTTGTGTAGGGTTGCGGCAGCGGAGCGATACTTGCTCCGCCCGCGTGGCGGTGATCTCGCACCGGAGCTAGAGGAGTTTATCCGTGAGCATTCTCGTTGGAAAGAACACGCGCCTGCTGGTGCAGGGCATTACCGGTCGCGAAGGATCGTTCCACACCACGCAGATGGTCGAGTACGGCACGAACGTGGTGGCCGGGGTGACGCCGGGCAAGCAGGGTGAGCAAGTCGCTGGCGTGCCGGTCTTCGACACCGTCGAGGCCGCGGTCGTCGAAACCCAGGCCAACACCTCGATCATCTACGTGCCGGCCCGGTTCGCGCCGGACGCCATCTACGAAGCCGTGGACTCTGGCATCGAACTGGTGATCTGCATTACCGAGGGCGTGCCGGTCAACGACATGGTGCCGGTCTACGCCTACGTCAAGGCCAAAGGCGCCCGGCTGATCGGGCCGAACTGCCCCGGTCTCATCACGCCGGGCGAAGCCAAGGTCGGCATCATGCCGGGCTTCATCCACGAGCCGGGCAACGTGGGCCTGGTCTCGCGCTCCGGCACGCTCACCTACGAAGTGGTCGACGCCCTGACCAAGGCCGGCCTGGGCCAGTCGTCGGCCGTCGGCATCGGCGGTGATCCGGTTATCGGCACCTCGTTCGTCGATGTCCTGCGTTTGTTCCAGGACGATCCGGACACCGAGGCGATCGTGATGATCGGCGAGATCGGCGGCAGCGACGAAGAAGACGCCGCCGCGTTCATCAGCGAGTACGTGACCAAGCCGGTCGCCGGCTTCATCGCCGGGCAGACCGCGCCTCCGGGCAAGCGCATGGGGCACGCCGGAGCCATCATTTCCGGCGGTTCCGGCACCGCCGCCGACAAGGTCAAGGCCCTGGAAGCGGCTGGGGTTCGGGTCGCGCAGTCGCCATCCCAGGTTCCGGCCCTGCTGAAGGACGCTATCACCGCCGCCTGAGCAGCGCCGGTAATTTGCGCCCATTGAGGTGAAGACAGGCGATGACTGACGCGATCCTGTCCGATGGCTTCATCGATGTCGTCGTTGGCGACATCACGCGCCAACGAGTCGACGCCATCGTCAACGCCGCCAACTCGTCGTTGCTGGGCGGTGGCGGCGTCGACGGCGCGATCCACCGGATCGCGGGGCCGGAGTTGCTGGAAGCGTGCCGGCCGCTCGGCGGCTGCCCGCCCGGCGAGGCGCGAATCACGCCCGCTTTCCGTCTCCCGGCCCGGTACGTGATCCATACGGTCGGGCCGATCTGGCGAGGCGGCGCCGAGAACGAGGATGCGATCCTCGCCAACTGCTACCGCAACAGCATGCGACTGGCCAACTCCCGAAACCTGGTCAGCATCGCGTTTCCCTCGATCAGCACCGGGGCCCACGGCTTTCCCGTGCTGCGTGCCACCCGGATTGCCGTCCGCGAACTTTGCCTTGCCGTCGAGCGGGACGAGCGCCTGGAAACGGTCCGCGTCGTATGCTTCGGCGCCGACACGTACCGCGCCTACGAGCGCGCGATGGAAGACGACCTGGACTGAGGCGGCGCACGAGAATCGGGTTCGTTGCGGCGTCGCCGCGGTGCTTGCTCCACCTGCTTCCACCCGTACCGTGACGCCCCCGAAATCGTCATTCCGAGGAACGAGGCAGCGAAGCGATATCTCCCGGCGCAGCGAAGCGAGAGCCGGTACGCGCGTGGAGGACTGGCTTCATCGCCTATCGCTGCGCTGCGCCGGGGTTCCCTCGCAGCCCGCAGGGGCAGCTCGGGATGACGGTTGGTGAGGTGTCAGCAATCGGTCACGAGATGCTGCACGGACTACTCAAGGTGATGGTCAATGAGCATGTGCGCCTGCGCCATTCGTAGGGCTGCGGAGCTTGTCTCCGCCCGTGATGCGCAAAAGCATGTAGCCTTCCGCCAACAGCGGTATGGGACACACCGAACGCAGCCGAGGGGTCTCCTCGCCGCAGCGAACCTGGCGACGAGCAAGAGATGTCTCGACTGCGCTCGACAAGACGTGAGGGTGCGCTCGACATGACAGTTGCGGGCCGCTGTTGGCCCGACGCAGGTCAGCGCTCGACGTGCGCCATTAGGCGCTCCTTGAGCCGCGATCTGGTGAACTCCGACGCCAGGATGTCCATGTGGATTTCGTCCCAGTAACGGCCAGCGTGGAACCGGCATTTTCGACGGCGGCCGACCTCGGTGAAGCCCGCCTTGGCATACGCGCGTCGGCCAGCGGTGTTGAACTCGTGCGTCGCCAGCCAGATGCTGTTGAGGTTCAATGCGTTGAACCCGTAGTCCACGATCAGCTCGATGGCTTCCGTGCCGTGGCCGGAGCCACGCATGTCGGGTTCGCCGATCATGATCCCCAGGTTGGCCTTGCGGTGCTTCTGGTTGACCTGGTGCAGGTTGATCGTGCCGATCGGCTGGTGATCTGGCAGCGCGTAAATCGTGAAGGTCTGCTGGTTTTGGGTGCGAATCTCACGATCGTACCAGTCGATTTCCTCGTCCAGCGTCGGCGCTGATCCTGCTTCGGACAGGTATTGCGTCGTTTCGAGGTTGCAGATCCAGGCGTGATAGAGCGGGATCAGGTCCCGCCGCAAGGGCCCCAGCGCCACGCGCTCCCCAGCGATGATGATGATCGGCTGCGCTGCATCGCGCGTCATGCGTGCCTCCCTTTGGATCAAGCGGCGAACAACCCGTTTTGGATGGGACGACGTTTCACATACTCGGAGAGCGAAATCGACGAAGGGGCCGGCCATTCATTGGCCAGCCCCTTATTCGATTTGTGTGAGGCAGTTCTCCGGGGGCGATTAGACTCCCTCGGCGACCGCCCCAAGGTGAGTGGCGCCGGCCAGCGACAGCTCCTCGGCGAAGCCGAGCACCTGCTCGCGATCGACTTCGCCCTGGTCGGCGACCACGACGGTGCCGATCACCATCGTGTTGCCGACGGGAACGGCGACGATCTGCACCAC
>JBGTNF010000072.1:0-3674 GCA_041743205.1 Thermomicrobiales bacterium
TCATCATCGCCGCCATTTCGGCCTGCGTGTCGATCCCGTTCGGGTTAGCCGCCGCGATCTATCTGAGTGAGTACGCCGGGGATCGGTCGCGTTCGATCCTGAAGCCGATTCTGGAAATCCTGGCTGGCATCCCGACGATCGTCTACGGGTTCTTCGCGCTGAAGTTCATCACGCCCAACCTGATTCAGCCGATTCTCGATGTCGGTGTGTTCAACGGCCTGGCCGCTGGCATCGCGGTCGGCATCATGACCTTGCCGCTCGTTGCGTCGCTCTCGGAAGACGCCCTGCGGGCCGTGCCGATGTCGCTCCGCGAAGCGGCTTATGGGTTGGGCGGCACGAAGTTCGAAACGGCCGTCAGGGTCGTCGCCCCGGCGGCGATCTCGGGCATCATTGCCTCGTTCATCCTCGCCATCTCGCGGGCGATCGGCGAGACGATGATCGTGGCCCTGGCCGCCGGGAGCCGCCCGGCTGGACAAGGCGCCGCCGGTGACTGGGACCCGACCGACAGCATGCAAACGATGACCGGGTTCATCGCCCAGGCGTTCAGCGGCGATGTCTCGCGGGGCACCCCGCAGTTCTATTCGCTCTTCGGCGTGGGGTTGCTGCTGTTCCTGATGACGCTGGCCATGAATATCCTGAGTCACTGGATCGCGCGTCGGTTCCGGGAGGAGTACCAGTGAGCGTTCACGCAGAAGCGGACAAGGCAACGCCGGTTGCGACCAAGTCGAGTGTCCGGTGGGAACCGCGGATTTCCGCGCGGCGAACCGTTGGCGCCATCTGGCAGGGTATTTTCCTCGGCGCCACGGCGATGGCGATCGTGCTCCTGGGCATGCTGCTGTGGTCGATCATTCAACCGGGCTGGAGCTGGTTATCCTGGCATCTGATCACCGACATGCCGTCCCGGAATGCGGAAAACGCCGGGTTCAACTCCGGAATCTGGGGTTCGGTCTGGATCGTCATCGGATCCGCCGTGTTCTCGTTCTTCGTCGGGGTCGGCACCGCCATCTATCTCGAAGAGTACGCGCCACGGAACCGCTACACCCGGTTCCTGCAAACAAACATTTCCAACCTGGCGGGCGTTCCGTCGGTCGTTTACGGTTTGCTGGGACTCGTCTTCTTCGTCCAGTGGCTGAATCTTGGCCGCAGCATTTCCGCCGGGGCCCTGACGATGGGGTTGTTGATCCTGCCGGTCGTCGTGATCTCGTCGCAGGAAGCGATCCGGTCGGTGCCGCTGGGGTTGCGTCAGGCCGCCTACGGGCTTGGCGCCACCAAGTGGCAAACGGTGCGAAGCCATGTCCTGCCGTCGGCGATGCCCGGCATCCTGACCGGGATGATCCTCTCGATGTCGAGGGCGATCGGCGAAACCGCGCCGCTCATAGTCGTTGGGGCGTCGAGCCTCGTGTTGACCCGGCCCGATAGCCCGCTGAGTTCATTCACGGCGATGCCGGTCCAGATCTTCAACTGGTCGGCCCGGCCGCAGCAGGAGTTCGAACATCTCGCGGCGGCGGCGATCCTCGTGCTCCTGATCGTGCTCCTCTCGATGAACGCCCTGGCGATCCTGCTCCGGCAGAAGCTCAGCAACAAGAACAGGATGTAGGCATGGCAGTGCAAACGACCTCGACGGTCACCACACCGAAGCTTTCGAAGAGCAATTTCAAGGACCAGCACGGGTACGATTCCGAGGAAATGGTGGTCCAGCTCAAGGGACTCAATGTCCACTACGGCGACTTCCACGCGGTGAGCGACGTCAATTTCGACGTGCCCAAGAACCGGATCACGTCCCTCATCGGTCCTTCCGGATGCGGCAAGAGCACGGTGCTGCGCTGCATCAACCGCATGAACGACCTGGTTCCCTCGGCCCGGGTAGAGGGGAGCATCCTATACTTCGGGCAGGAAATCCTGGCCCCGAAGGTCGACCCCGTCGAGGTGCGCCGCCGGATCGGCATGGTGTTCCAGAAGCCAAACCCGTTCCCCAAGAGCATCTACGACAATGTCGCCTGGGGGGCTCGGATCAACGGCTTCAAGGGCAACATGAACGAGCACGTCGAACGGTGCCTGCGGCAGGCTGCCCTCTGGGAGGAAGTCAAGGACAAGCTGAAGGCGAGTGGCATGGCGCTCTCCGGTGGGCAACAGCAGCGCTTGTGCATCGCCAGGGCGCTTGCGATCAATCCCGACGTAATCCTGCTCGACGAGCCGGCCAGCGCGCTCGACCCGATCTCGACGCTCAAGATCGAGGAGCTGCTGCGCGAGCTCGAAGCGAACTACACGATCATCATCGTGACCCACAACATGCAACAGGCGGCGCGTGTTTCCGACAAGACCGTTTTCTTCTCGCTCAACGAGCGGCGCCAGGGCATCCTCGTCGAAACCGGACCGACGGAGAAGATCTTCACGAATCCGGACGACCGGCGCACCGAGGATTACATTACAGGAAGGTTCGGATAGCGATCCCGGCAAGGGCGCGTTGCCATGCGTACCACAGGCAATTGCCGTCAACATATCGTTACCAGCAGTCAGGGAGTTCGATGAGCACGCGAACATCGTATGAGAATCAGATTCAGGGTCTACGCGACGACGTAGTCTCCATGGCCAGCATGGTCGACAAAGCCATAGCCCGCGCGATCGACGCACTCCAAACGCAGGATGTGGCCCTCGCCAAAGACGTGCGACGCGAGGACAAGAACATCAATTCCGCCCGGTGGGATGGCGAGGAGCGGGCGTTGACCCTGATCGCGACCCAGGGACCGATGGCCGGCGACCTGCGCACCATCGCGGCGGCGCTCCAGATCTTCACCGATCTCGAACGCATGGCGGATCACGCCGCCGGCATCGCCAAGATAGTGATCGACACCGCCGACGAGGCCCCGCTCAAGCCGCTGGTCGACATTCCGCGGATGAGCCAGATCTCTCGTGAGATGCTCAGCGAGGCGATTACCGCCTTCGTGGAGGGCGATGTCGACGGTGCGCGTCGCGTGGCCACGAGGGACGACGACGTCGATGCCCTCAATGACCAAATCTTCCGGGAATTGCTGACGTACATGATGGCCGACCCGAGCACGATCAACCGGGCGACGCATCTGCTTTGGGCGGCGCACGCCATGGAACGGATCGCCGACCGGGTCACGAACGTGTGCGAACGGGTGGTGTTCACGGTCACTGGGGAAACCGAAGAACTTGGCGGCGGACGCAAGAAGCGTCAGAAGGCGCGCAGGCTGGCCGAATCGGCCAATGGCGCGTCGGGGTGACCGCGCCGCCACTCGATGAATACCTGATGGAGCGTGCGGACGATCTCGTCGAGTTCGAGCGGCGCGGTCAGGGTCGCGGCGACGCCAAGGCGTTCGACCTGCAGAGGATCAAGCGCGACGCCGCCCGCGGTCGACTGGATGATCACGATCGGGGCCGCTGTCCGCGATATCCGGCTGGGGTCGAGGTCGGAAACCCCTCGGAGACGGCGCAGGAATTCGAGCGTGTTGAAGCTCTGCATCTCGGCGTCGACCATCACGAGATCGAACTGCCGGAGCCGGAAAACTTCGAGCGCCTGAAGGCCGTTCGCAATCACCGACGCCCAGAAGCCGCCGAGCGGCAGCCCCTCAGCCAGGAACTCGCAGAGGTCGGGATCGTCGGACACGATCAGGACGTGCGGTCGTTCATTCGTTTTGCGCGCTTCGAGCCGT
>JBGTNF010000073.1:0-7591 GCA_041743205.1 Thermomicrobiales bacterium
TACTCGTGGGCGGTGCCGTGTTCGGCAAGGGCAGTGTCGATCCGCTCGCGGTCGAGGATCTGGTCCAGGAAGATGCGGGCCAGGGGGCGGCCGATCCAGGCGGAAACGAGGATCGCCAGCGCCAGGATGGCGGGAATCGCCGCTTCCTTGACCGCGAACCATTCAGGTGGGATGTCCAGCAACCGGAAGCCGCCGGTCAGGAGCACGCTGACGATGCCGATGATCGGTGAGGCGCTGACCCGGCGCGTGCGGAACAATTCGATCAGGGCGTAGCCTATAGGCAGGGCAAGGGCCAACGCGAGAGCGCGATCGGGACCGAGGCTGTCCTCGCTGCTGAATCGGGTGAGGATGATGACTGGCAGGATGATGGTGATCAGCAGGTTGATCATGCGGAACCTTTGGCGGCGATGACGGCTGAACGACGGCGAATCAGGTGCCGTGATCGTACAATGAGCGGCGTGCGAACCAGCGGACGCGGTCGCTTCCGACTGGAGCCAACTGATCGATCGGTGACTATGGTACCCCGAAACCGATGGCAACCAGAAGCGACGGGAAGCGCATGATCGCCGAGACCAGAACCACCCTGTTGGATCGATTTCACGAGGCGACCGCCCGGCTCGAAGCGTTGATCGAGGGCACGCCTGCCCCTGCCGACGCTTCCCTCCAGGCCGTTCAGTCACGAGCCACTTACCGCATGGACCGGCTGCGGCGCTTTCTCGCCCTGCTCGGGAATCCGCATCAGGGGTATCCGATCGTTCATGTGGGCGGCACGTCCGGCAAGGGATCGACCAGCACGCTGATCGCCTCGATCCTCGCCAGCGCCGGGTTTGCGGCCGGCCTGCACACGTCGCCCTATCTCCAGACGCCCGCCGAGAAACTCCAGCTGAACGGGCGGCTCGTCGCTCCGGACACGTACGTGTCGCTGTGCGATTCGGTCTTCGCCGCCCACGACCGGTGGCAGGCAGCGGGCGAGGAGCCCATCACGTACGGCGAAGCGTGGTTTGCCCTGACCGCGCTCTTCTTTCGTGAATCCGGGGTCGATCTGGCGGTGCTCGAAGTCGGCGCCGGCGGCCGCTTCGACCTGACCAACATCATCGAACCGGCCGTGAGCGTCATCACCTCGGTCGGCATCGACCACACCAGCACCCTCGGCTCGACCATCGGCGAGATCGCCTGGCACAAGGCCGGAATCATCAAACCTTCGGCGCCGGTGGTCACAACCGCTACCCATCCCGACGCCTTACCGGTCATCGTCGCCGAGGCGAACGAGCGCGGCGCGGAGCTGACGATCGTCGATCCCGAGTTGGCCGTGACGGGCGTCGCGACGGACTTCCAGGGCACGAGCTGGACGGACGCGGCCGCCGGAACCCGGTTCCACACCACGCTGCGCGGGGCGTTCCAGGCCCGCAACGGCGCGGCGGCGGTCTCGGCCATTGGCGCCTTGCGATCGCTCGGTTTCCACATCCCGGATGAGGCGGTTGAGCGTGGGTTGCAGGCGGCGCGCATTCCGGGCCGGGTGGAGATGATCCAGGATCGCGTTCCGGTGATGCTGGACGGCGCGCACAACGTGGACAAGATCGCCGCCCTGGCCGCGGATATTCCGACGTTGCTGCCCGTTCCGTCCGGCGGCCAGCGGGTGGCGGTGCTGGGCCTGCTCGAAGCGAAGCAGGCCGGCCCGATGATCCGCAGCCTGGTGCCGGTGATGGACGTGCTGGTGGCGACCTCGCCGAGGGTGACCGCCAAGGAGTCCCGGGACGCCTCGGACATCGCGGCGATCGCGGCCGAAGCGGGCTTTCACGGTCCGATCTGGATCGAGCCAAACCCGCAGGACGCGATTGCACGAGCCGTCGACGTAGCTGCACCCCAAGCCGGTTCGACGGTGTTCGTGACCGGGTCGCTCTACCTCATCGGCAATGTGCGCGAGCGGTGGTTCGCGGAGGACGACATCGTCATCGCGCAGTCGCCCTGGCCGTAATCAGGGCGTCGCTACCGCCGAGATGCAATACACCCGCGCCGGAACTCCGGCGCGGGTGTTTTCGCATATGGGTCATCGAAGATGAACGGCCCATCAATCCTCTTCGGGGATGCGCTTGCTCATCAGGATGCCGACGGTTGCGGCCAGGACGCCGACCACCATGAGCAGGATGCCCGTGTTCATCTGGAAACTCTCGGGCTCGACAAACGCCGTGCCGATCCCGTAGACCGTCAACCCGACACTGGCCGCCACCAGGCCGAGGGCGGTCAAAATCCGACTCACTTCTGCCATCTCGTCCCTCACCTGCCGCGTTGGACCGTCGCTCGTCACGGCCAGCCGTTGCCCCTGTCGAATGACGGAAGTGTACTTCACCAACTGGCGGAAACGGCAGTCCGGCAATCGAGGTGTCGAACGATGGTTCACGAAAAACGGCCACCGGGAACCCCGATGGCCGTTTCCTGATCGGCGAAGCGAGCGGCGCCGATTCCTGTGGTTACTCGACGGCGAAGACAGTCACCAGGCCGGTGTCCGACTGCAAGCCGCCCGCGACGTCCGGCAGCGCGCTGTAAAGCACGTAGGTGCCCGGCGCGAGGTCGACCGAGACGTAGGCGGAGGCGCCCGGCGAAAGCGTGCCGGAGCCGTTCTCGATCACGGCGTTGCCGAGATCGCCCGCGGCGAACGTGCCGACCCAGAGGACGGCCTCTTCAGCCGGAATCTCGTAGTCGACGCTGACGAGGACGATTTCCGAGACCTGGGAGCTGTCGTTGGTGACTTCCCAGATCTGCGGGCCAGCGACCGGGGCGGCGGCGATTTCGAACGCGCCGTCCGTGATCGAGATCTGGTCGTCGGACTCCAGGCCCTCGACGACCGGGGTGGCGCCCGCGTCGGCGACCGGGGTCGCTTCGGCTTCCAGGCCGTAGATGTTGACCAGGTCATCGGGTGAGGCGACCGCGAACGACTGCACTGGCTGCACGCCGAGCGGATTCGTGCTGAACGCGGCCCATTCGCCTGGCGTCAGGTAGACAGCGGTCTGGACGGTTTCGCCAGCGCCAGCCCAGGCGCCACCGGTGAAGGTGGTGTTGGCCCACCACTCCGGCAACTCGCCGCCCTCGCCCTGGAATGCGGCGAAGATAGTCGAAGAGAGATCGCCGATCGAGATTTCCTCCGGCAACTGCGCGA
This sequence comes from Thermomicrobiales bacterium, assembly GCA_041743205.1. Lineage (GTDB taxonomy): Bacteria > Chloroflexota > Chloroflexia > Thermomicrobiales > UBA6265 > JACCYX01. The sequence goes on from JBGTNF010000073.1 coordinate 3,155, forward strand.
AGTTGACGACAGCTGGGGCTTCCGAGTCATTGACGAGCGACACGAGCGCCCAGCCCTCGACCAGCGGCGGCGCGTACGTCAGCGCGTAGGTGTCGGCGGACGCGGTGACCGTCACTTCCTGCAAGCCAAGCGCGGCCAGGCCGGTTGGTTCGGGCAGCGCCTCGGGCGATGCTTCCTGCGCAGAGACGGGCCCGGCGAACGGCATGACGGCAATCAGCGCCATGACCGCGCCCAGCAGCAGCGTCGTGACCGACTGGCCCCGAACGCGTGCGGTGTTGGAAACCATCCAGCAACTCCTTGGGGCACTCTGCCCCGTAGCGTTTCCACGCGTGGATCGTGGAAACTTCCTTTGAAACGATGTGACATCGCTTCCTTTCACGACCATGATACCCATTCGGGCGCCGAAAGGCACGTCGAAGCCGGGACCGAGCCAGGGGTTCGGCCCCTCTGGCGCCGTTGCTTGTGGTCAGGATATGTGTCTACAGGTCGACCGATCGATGATCGCCCTGGAACCCACGTTCATGTATTATGACAAGCATCGTGGGACGTCACGAGACCAGGAATGACGGTTGCAGGGACCGACGAAAGGTGGGGAGTCCACCCGGGTGGACTCGTGAAGGCCAGTCGGAACGCCTGCGGAGCGTAGACTTGAGCCGTCGGAGAGAGTCAGGCGAACCACGATGCAAAGGAAGGATCCTCCCTGAATATGCCGAAGTACTGCCCGGCCGGAGATGGCGTATTTGATGTGTGGGTGGAACGTTGCCCGGAGTGCGGACGGGAGCTCCAGGACCACCCGGTTGAACCAGGCGACGATTCGGCGTCCGACGCCATCGTTTGGCTGATAACGGCGCCGAACGAGCCGGAAGCGCTGATGTGGGCGGATGCGATCCGGGCCACCGGGATTCCCGTTTTCGTGCGAGCGGGTGGCCCTGGCGTCGGCGCCTGGGCGTCGGTCTCTTCGTTCGAGCACGATTTGATGGTGCGGGAGCGCGATCTGGTCCCGGCTCGCCGCGTGGTGCGGGAGCTCCTGCAATCGGATGCCGGGGCCCAAGCGAAGCGCCACACGCGGCGCGCGTCGCCTGTTTCGAACCCGGTCCGGAAGCGCTAGGATCAGAACCCGGTCAATTCCGAGCACAACGAACGGCTTGTTCCGCTCTCGTCGCTACGGCGCCAGCACTGGTTGCCGCTGGGGAAGCTGAGCTCCCAGCCCATTCCGCGTCGCGGCAGCAGCACCTGGCGATGGTCACTCGCGAAGAGCACCGGCGCCTCCACCGATCGCCCCTGGAGTTCGCTGCCAGTGATTGGGTCCGAAATGGCGAGGTAAACGCCGGCGACTTCGACCCCGAGCAGACGGCCGAGTGCGCCGATGTCGATGATTGCCGTGGCCTCGACCGGGCCAGCGAGTGGCCGGTCGAGGTCCAGCCGCAAACGATTGTGGCGCAGGTCGATCAGGATTCGTTCGACCATCGGTTCTGTGAGCAATCGGAAGTCTCCAGGTGCAGTGAACGGCCACGTGCGAGGATGAGCCTGGCCATTCGATATGGCAACGGATTCGAAAGTCCAACTGCCAGCATAGCGCCTTGCGCGCGGACCGCGGGGTTCGCCGGCCCGCAGTCACTCAGGAAAGGCCCTTCGATTGACCACCACTACGACGAGCCCGAATCGCGCAATGCTCTTTGGCAAGACCGCGTTGCGCATCTACCGAGATCACGATGTCACCGGGCTGGCGCAGCAGATCGCGTACAACATCCTCTTCGCGGTCGCTCCGCTGTTGATCTTCCTGACCGCGTTTTCCGGTCTCGTCGTCCAGCAGGTCAACGACGACATCGCCAATCCCGCCCTGCCGATCCTGGACTGGCTGGACGAAAACCTGCCGTCAGACGCCGCGGAATTCATGAAAGGGCCGGTCGAATCCGCGGTGAACACCAGCCCGCAGTTCCTGCTCTCGATCGGCGGGCTACTGACCCTGTGGAGCGCCAAGAACGCGATGGCCGCGATCATGAAGGGGCTCAACGCGATGTACGGGCTGGAGGACAAGCGGTCGTTCGTGAAGAAGAACGTCGTCGCCCTGCTGCTGACGATCGGGCTGGCGGCCGCGATCCTGGTGGCGGGGACCCTGCAACTGCTGGGCACCCAGGCGGGCGAGGACATCGCCGGCTGGGTAGGGCTCGACGCCGCCTGGGATACGACGGTCCGGGTCGCACAGTGGCCGGTGACGGCGGCGCTGGTCACGGTCGTCATCGTCCTGATCCACCGGTTTGCGCCGCACTTCGACGGGCCCCTGCGCTGGTACCTGCCCGGCGCCGCGTTCACCACGATTGGGCTGGCCGTGGCGACCATCGGCCTCCAGATCTACTTCGCGAGTTTCGGTGGGTTTTCGGCCGCCTACGGCGTGTTCGGCGCGGTGCTGGCGTTCATCTTCTGGCTGTACCTCGCCGCTGTCGTGATTCTTGCCGGCGGCATCTTCAACGCCACGCTGTTCGCCATGAACCCGGCGACGAAAACGGCGCTGGCCGATCATCAGGAGCACAAGATCCTTGGTTACACGCCAGGCGATGTCCAGTCTGACGATGCGTCGCCCGCCCTCGCGGAAAAGAAGTGACGCAAGATATCGGTCCGGCCCTTGCCGTTATCGAGGCAGGCCGGATGTTTCACGTGAAACGAAATCCCCATAATCCTGCGTTCTCATGGGTGACGCCCAGCTCTGCGTGAGGAACGATCCTATCGGTTGGAGACATGCTAACCTTCCCGCGTTGAGCGCCGGCATGACTCGCCCGTCCGAATCGTGCAGCCACGCGCTCCACCCGGCGAAACCCACCGCCCCCTCCATACGTTGGAGAACTGGGGGAAGGAAGGAACGTCGCTGGGATGGACATTTCACTTACATGGGCTGGCGGATGGCCCGTTGCCACATCCGGGAGTAGGCGCGTGTCGCTCGACGACAATGGACTCGTCGAACGGGCTCGAGCGGGCGATCAGGCTGCCTTCGCTCAGTTGTTCGAGCAATACCACGCACCGATCCTCAATTACCTCCACCGCATGGTTTCCGACCGCGCGCTGGCCGAGGATCTGACCCAAGACACCTTCATCAAGGCATACAACGCGCTACCACGCACCAAGCCGGACCTGGCCTTCAAGGCCTGGTTGTACCGGATTGCGACCAACACCGCGATCAGCCACCTGCGGCGCGGCAAGATCATCAAGTGGTTGCCGTTCCTGACCGATCGCGAAACCCCTGACGAGCACATCGAAAAATCGGTTACGAGGAAAATGGATATCTCCGAGGCGCTCGCCAAACTGCCGCAGCACTACGCCACCGCGCTCCTGCTTCGCCATTACCAGGGCCTGTCGCTGGCGGAAACGGCCCAGGCGCTGGACGTCACCGAAAACGCCGCCAAGCTCCGCCTCTTCCGCGCCCGCAAGGCGTTCGCGCAGGTCTACGGCGTGTCGCCAGACGGTATCCGCGACGAGGAGCTGACATGAAGCTCTCGCACGCCGAAACCCAGGCGCTAATCTCGGCCCGGCTCGATGGTCCGCTGGATCCCGTAGCCGAGCGTGAGCTGAACGCCCACCTCGCCACCTGCGCGTCGTGCCGGGCGTTCAATGCCAGCACGGTGCGCCTCGCGCGCGGCCTCCAGACGCTCCCGTACCTGCCGGCCAGCCCGGCGGTGACCCGCGCCGTGCTCGACCACGTGCGCGCGCCGCGATCGTCCCTGGCGTGGTTATCGAAATCCTTTCCGGCGAACGCGCTGCCGGCGGCTTCGGCGATCGCCGCGGCAGTTATCGTGGTCTTCGTCGGCTCGTTCGCGGCGTTCCAGTTCCTCGACGACAGCGACGATCGAACGACCCTTCCGGCGTCCACCACGATCGTCAACGACCTCGCCCAGGGTGGCAACGGAACGTCCGAATCCGCGACTTCGGACGAGCCCACGACGGAATCCATGGAAGCCCGGATCTTTGCCACCGAAGTGCCAGAGACAGCGGCCGAAACGGCCGAACCGACGGCAATGACGGGGGAGACCACGGCCACCGAGGCTGGCGAAGGCGAAGCGCCCGGCGATTCGTCCACCAACCAGGCGGCTGCGGAAATCGGTCCCCAGGGGGGAACGAGCCAGCGTTTGCCTGCGACGGAGGAGCCGGTCTCCGAACCGACCGAACCGCCGGCCGCGACCGAGGCCCCTGTCCAACCCACCCAGGAACCAACGACTGAGGACCAGGCTGAGTCGGCGGAGCGCATTCGCAATCTGTTGGGTCTCGGGACGGCTGAGGCGACGGACGAGACGCCAGAGCCGCCCACGGAACCAATTTCCGAGCCAACCATGGTTCCGACTGACGAGCCTACGGCGGCGCCTACCGAGGAACCAACCGAAGCGCCAACGGCGGAACCTGCCACCGAGCCGACTGAAGAGGAGGCGGACGACGATCCACAGATCGTCG
>JBGTNF010000074.1:0-3694 GCA_041743205.1 Thermomicrobiales bacterium
CGGCTGGCATTGTTGGCAGTGGCTGCGCCGGAATCAGGAGAAAGCGTGGGGTATGGCGAAGGAACAGGTCTTTACGGCGGATGCGTCGTCCGTGGTGTTCGGACCGGGCGCGACGAACGAGGTGGGCGCCCGGGTGCGGGCGCTCGGTTGCCGCAACGTGCTGGTGGTCACCGATCCGCGCGTGGCGGAGCTGCCGCCAGTGGCGAAGGCGCTCGCTTCCCTCGAAGAAGCTGGCGTAGCCTACGAACTCTTCGCGGAGGTGCGGGTCGAACCGACGGATGCCTCGTTACGGGCGGCGATCGACGCTGCCAGCGCTGGCCAGTTCGACGGGTTCGTGTCCGTTGGCGGCGGCTCGGTGATGGACACCGCCAAGGTCGCCAACCTCTTTTCCACCTGGCCGGACGATTTCTTGGCCTACGTCTACCCGCCGCTGGGACAGGGCAAGGCCGTGCCCGGTCCGCTCAAACCGCACGTCGCGATCCCGACCACGGCGGGCACGGGCAGCGAGACCACCGGCAACGCGGTCTTCGATCTCTCGTTCGCCCACGTCAAGACCGCGATCGCGCACCGCTCGCTGCGACCGACGGTGGGCATCATCGACCCGGACAATACGCGCACGATGCCGCCGATGGTGGCCGCCTGCTCCGGGCTCGACGTCTTGAGTCATGCCCTGGAGTCGTACACCGCCATTCCGTTCGACCAGCGCGAGGCCGCCGCCGACCCGATGAAGCGCACCGTTTACCAGGGTGCCAACCCGCTCAGCGACATCTGGTGTACCCGGGCGATCGAACTCTGCGCCGCCAACATCCGGCGTGCGGTCGCCGACCCGGACGACGACGAAGCCCGATCCGCGATGTTCCTGGCGTCGACCTCGGCCGGGATCGGGTTCGGCAACGCCGGCGTCCACCTGCCGCACGCCATGTCCTACCCGGTCTCGGCGCTGGCCCGCGATTTCGTGCCCGACGGCTACCCCACCGACCACCCCCTCGTGCCGCACGGGATGTCGGTGATCCTGACCGCGCCGGCAATCTTCCGGTGGACGGCGGCGGCCAACCCGGATCGCCACCTGAAAGCGGCGCGGTTGCTCGCCGCCGAAGTGGGCGGCGCGGCGCCGGAAGATGCCGGCGAGATCCTGGCTGGCGCGCTGATCGGGCTGATGCGGGATGTGGGCATGCCGAACGGCCTGAACGTGGTTGGCATCACCGTTGCCGACCTCGATGCGCTGGTCGCCGGCACGTTGCCGCAGTCACGGCTCACCCAGATCTCGCCGCGCGCCACCACCGAGGACGACTACCGCGCCATGTTCGCCGGCTCGATGACGATCTGGTAGGCGGCAGGTCGGCTGTTCAGACGCGCCGGCGTTGGCGACAATCGGGCAACGGAGTTCAAACTCCTGCGCCGCTCGGCCCTTGCGGATTTCCATCACCATTATCAGGAGCGATCACTTCATGGCCATGCGGATGCAACTCGCGGAAGTGCTGACGAACCGGGAGAAGTCGGTGCTGTGGGATCTGACCCGGCAACTCGGAGTGACGCAGGTCGTTTCCGGGATCAACGATGGCCCCGGCCTCGCGCCCGCCTGGGATTTCGACCGGCTCAAGGCGATCAAGGAGAAGTTCACCGCCGAGGGGCTCGACCTGACGGTTATCGAGTCGGCCCCGTCGTCGATCCAGGAGCCGATCAAGCTCGGTCTCGGCGACCGCGACGAGCACATCGATCACTTCTGCCAACTCATCGAGAACATGGGCCGGTTGAACATCCCGATCATGTGCCACAACTGGATGGCCGGCATCGGCTGGCTGCGCACGTCCTTCGACGAGCCGGAGCGAGGCGACGCCCTGGTTTCCGGGTTCAGTCACGAGATCAACGAGGCGCTGGGGCCGACCCAGTTCGGTGAAGTGACCGAGGACCAGCTCTGGGAGCGGATGGAGTACTTCCTCAAGCGCGTCGTGCCGGTCGCCGAGAAAGCGGGCGTCTACCTGGCAGTGCATCCGGACGATCCGCCTCGCTCGCCGATCCGCGGCATCGCCCGAATCCTGACCAGCCCGGAGAATTTCCAGCGAGTGCTGGACATGGTTCCCAGCCCGCACAACGGCCTGACCCTCTGCCAGGGGAACTTCTCGGCGATGGGCGCAGACGTACCGGCGTCGATTCGCCACTTCGGACGGCAGGGCGCGATCAAGTTCGTCCACTTCCGCGACGTTCGGGGCGACAAGGACAATTTCGTGGAAACGTTCCACGACAACGGGCAAACCGACATGGTCGAGGCGATCCGCGCCTACGCCGATGTCGACTTCGCCGGACCGGCCCGGGTCGACCACGTGCCGACGATGGCCAGCGAGGACAACAACGCGCCCGGGTACGCGACCCTCGGCCGGCTCTACGCGCTCGGCTACATGCGTGGGCTGATGGAAGCGGTCGGCAAGGAGTACGACCAGCCTGCGTCGTGATGTTGCGCTCGGGATCGACTGCACCACGGTCTCGTAGGGGCGGACCCTGGCCGCATACCGGATTTGGCCAACCGCGTACCAAGGCATCCGCCCGGATGGGGACGAACCGAAACCTGACGTTCGCCCCATCCGGGCGGCTCCGTTCGACACAGCATCGACAAGAATCGGTTGCGAAGAATTCGCTCGCGGTCGATGCAGGTACCGCCCCTACGAGGGTTTTCGATGCCGTGCCGGTGTCAAATGCGAAAAGGGCCGGTTGGATTCAGCCTGATTCTCAGTGAAGCGGGAAACCACGATGCAACTTGTGGGTGAAGTGGCGCTGATTACGGGCGGCGGCTCCGGCATCGGGCAGGGCATCGCCCGCCGCTTCGCCGCCGAGGGTGCGGTCGTGGTCGTCGCCGATAAGGTTGGCGAGCGAGCCGCTGCCACCGCCGAGGAGATCCGCAACCCAGGCGGAGAAGCGGTCGCCGTGACCCTGGATGTCACGGTCGAAGCGAATATCGCGGCGGCCTTCGAGCGGGTCGCCAGTGAGGTGGGGCCGGTCACCATCCTCGTCAACAACGCCGGGCTCTCGGTCGGTTCCCACGTTGCCAACCTCTCCGCCGCCGAGTGGGACCGCAACTTCGACGTCGTGATCCGGGGCGCATTCCTCTGCTGCCGGGCGGCGCTGCCGGCCATGATCGCGGCCCGGCGGGGCGTCATCCTCAACATCGCCTCGGTCAACGGCATGCTCGGGATCGGCGAGGACGCCTACTCGGCGGCCAAGGCTGGGCTGCTGAACTTGACGCAAAACCTGGCGATCCGCCACGGCAAACACGGAATCCGGGCCAACGCGATTTCGCCGGGCACGATTCGCACGCCGATCTGGAACGAGCGGCTGGCGCGCGATCCCGGCGTCTTCGACTCCCTGAACGCCTGGTATCCGTTGGGCCGGGTCGGGGAGGTCGATGACGTTGCGGCGGCGGCCCTTTTCCTCTGTTCATCGGAGGCCGCCTGGATCACCGGCGTCAACCTGCCGGTCGATGGCGGGCTGACCGCGGGTTCGGTTCGCATGATCGACGACCTGGGCGGCGGTTAGCGACGGCCGCGAACCTGATCTCGAACATCGTCGTCTGGCCAGTTGCCGACCGCCGTGCGGATGATCCGCGCCAGGTGACGCGGGCTGGTGAAGTTCATGGCGTGCGGGGCCCCGGGGATGATCACCGCCCGGCCGCACGGCAGGCGCCACGCCATCGACCGCACCC
>JBGTNF010000075.1:0-8055 GCA_041743205.1 Thermomicrobiales bacterium
GCCGGCACCAACGGCAAAACCACCACCTCGCGGATGATCGCCGATATCCTCGCCGCCAGCGGGCACACCGTAGTGCACAACCGGTCCGGGTCCAACCTGGTGCGCGGGGTCGTCAGCGCCTTCGCGGCCCAGGCGTCGCTGCGGGGCGGACCCGGCGGCGACATTGCCGTGATCGAAACCGACGAAGCGGCCTTCCCGGAGGTTGTCCGGTTGGTGCAGCCACGGTTGATCCTGCTCAACAACCTCTTCCGTGATCAGCTCGACCGCTACGGTGAGCTGGACACGATCGCCCGCAAGTGGACGGAGTCGCTCGCCGCCCTGGGGCCGGATTCGACCGTGGTGTTCAACGCCGACGATCCCGGCCTGACCGCGGTGACGCGGGGTATCGCTGCCGGCGCCGTGGCGTTCGGCATGAACGGGCACGAGCACACCCTGGCCTCGTTGCCGCACGCCGCCGATGCGGCCGGCTGTTTCGTGTGTGGCGCCGATCTTGCCTACACAGACCTGTACGTGTCCCACCTCGGCAGCTGGCGTTGTCCACGGTGCGGTCAGGCCCGCCCCGACCTCGACGTGACGGGCAGCGAGATCGAGTTGGAAGGCGTGGAGTCGCTGACGATGACCGTCGATCGCGGTCCCGAGTCCGATCGTTACGCGGTCGGCGTGCCAGGCTTCTACAACGCCTACAACACGCTCGCGGCGGTCGCCGCCGCCCGGCATCTGGGCATTGCTACGGTCACGATCCAGACCGCGTTGGTCCAGTTCCGGTCCGCCTTCGGCCGGATCGAACGTGTCGCCTACCGGGATCGCCATCTGACGCTGGCGCTGGTCAAGAATCCCGTGGGGTTCAACGAGGTCCTGCGGATGTTGACGGCCGGGACCGGCCAGCTTGCGTCACCGACCCTGATCGCGATCAACGACCTGTACGCCGATGGACGCGATGTCTCCTGGTTGTGGGACGTCGATTTCGAGCTGCTCGCCGCCGGCGACAGCGAGCTGGCGACGACGGGACTACGCAGTCCGGACATGGCCAACCGCCTCAAGTACGCCGGCATCGACGAGGCGCGCATCATCCAGCTTCCCGCGGGACTGGAAGCCGGGCTCGACCGGTTCGTCGACCGCATCCCGGAGGGGGAAAGCGGGTACATCCTCCCGACCTACACGGCGATGCTCGAGATTCGCCGCATCCTTGCCGACCGCGGCGCCGTGGAATGGTTCTGGGAACAATAGGGGAGGGGTTCGATGACGACCGAGCGCTCGTTGGTGATTGCCTGGCTCTACGGCACGAAGATGAACATTTACGGTGACCGGGGCAACGTGCTCGCCCTCACCCAGCGCGCCCGCTGGCGCGGCATCCCAACCGACGTGCGGGAAATCGGCTTCGGCGAAGCCATCCCTGCTGATGCGGACATCTTCTTCTTCGGCGGCGGGCAGGACCAGGCACAGATTGCCGTTTCGAAAGACCTGGCGGGAGCCAAGGGCGAGGCTCTCCGGGAGGCGATCGAGAGTGGCGCCGCGATGCTCTCGGTGTGCGGCGGCTATCAGCTGCTCGGTCGCGAGTACCGCCCGCATGACGCCGAGCCACTGCCAGGCATTGGGCTTTTCGACATCGAATCCCAGGCCGGGCCGGAGCGGTTCATCGGGAACGTGGTGGTCGATTCGGACTGGGGTCCCCTCGTGGGATTCGAGAACCACAGCGGCCTGACCTACCTCGGCGCCTCCGCCACGCCGCTGGGCAAGGTCCGGGTCGGCCGAGGCAACAACGGTAGGGACGGGACCGAAGGCGTCATCTACCGCCACGCGATCGGTTGCTACCTGCACGGGTCGTTGCTGCCGAAGAATCCAGTGTTGACCGATTGGTTGCTGGCGGCGGGGTTGCGACGCCGGTATGGCGATGGCGCCCTGGCATCGTTGGCTCCCTTGGCCAACGGCATCGAAGAGGCGGCTCACGCCAGCGCCGTTGCCCGGGCGGTTGCCACTCGTTGAGGTCGCGCAACGTCTGGCCGCACCTCAAGGAGCAAGACGTCGTTTTCGCAACAGTACTGTGCAACGCGGCAACGGGATAACTTTACTTCGCCGGATCGCCTTGCGATCGTATTTCCAGAGAAGTAAACTGATGTGTCGATGCATTTCGAGGGTTCTGGTTCGCCGTGACGCCCTGTAGCGCAAGAGGAACGCGGAATCCCATGCAGGTAATCACGAAAAACGACGAGAAAACGTCCACGTCCACCATCGATACGCTGGATGAACAGATACTTTCTGAGCTTCAGGTCAATGGTCGCCTGACCATGAAAGCGCTGGCTGAGCGCGTGGGTCTCTCCAGCCCGGCCATGATCGAGCGCGTCCGGCGGCTCGAGGAACGTGGCGTGCTGGCCGGATACCGGGCGGTGGTCGATCCATCCGCGATCGGCCGGCCGTTGACCGCCCTGATTTCGATCGATCTCGAACGCCGGCATCACGACGTCTTCCTGAACCGGTTGCGATCGGAACCGTCCGTAGAAAGCTGCGACCGGATCACCGGCCAGCATTCCTACCTGGTGCGGGTTCACGTATCGTCCACCGAGGAGCTCGAAGCATTGGTCAACGAGCTTGGCGACGCCGGGGCCAGGTGTTCGACCAACATCGTGCTCTCGTCGCCAATCTTGGGCGCGCCGGTCGTGCCACCGGAAGGAGCCGTGAGCCAGCGAACCCGCCTCACCCGCCGGCGGCGACGATCGGCGACGGTGCGTGCCGATGAGGTCAAAGCCGAAGCGGCGCCGCGCAAGCGCGTCCGCCGCCAGGGTCTGGTTGAAGACACCAGCGACGCCTGATACGTCATCCGGACACGTCACAGCCATTGATTAGAGCGTCCACCGTATCGCAACGGGTTCCCAACTCGCACTCCACCGTCATCCCGAGCTGCCGGCCCCGCTGGATACTGCGGGCTGCGAGGGACCCCGGCCCTGCTGGATACGCCGCAGCGCAGCGATAGGCGGTATCGAGGTTCCCGAAACACACGTACCGGCTATCGCTTCGCTGCGCCGGGAGTCTCCTCGTTCCTCGGAATGGCGTTTGGGGAGGTGTCTCGATACGCTGGTCAGACTCCACAGGATAACGGTGGGTAATACCGACTTCGGGTAAACACTGGACGTTCCGCAACGGCACGTCATTTCGAGCGCAGTCGAGAAATCTCTCGCCGCAGCGACGTGACGGGCGATCCGGGATCCTCAACCGTTCACCCGGATTCCGTATAAGGTGTAGTCAACCGGTCACGATACGCTTGTCAGGCGATTGATTGTCATGGCGCGGCGAGGATGCGTTCGATCTTCGTCACGCCAAGAAGGGCGGACACTCAGCAGTGTCCGCCCTTCATCATTTTGTGCGCACTTGTGACAGGCAGTTACCCCGCCGGTTCGATCACCGGCTCGGATTCGTCAGGGTCCGGCTCTGGTTCGGGTTCCGATTCGCCAGGCGGCGGTTCCTCGGCTGGCGGATCGGCGTCCGCCGGTGGATCCTCGCCCGGTTGTTCCGCCTCGGAGCCGTCGCCGCTTGGTTCGATCGGCACAGCATCACCGTCCGATCCCTGATTGGAGTCCGAATTCGCATTCGAGTTCGAGTTCGACGAATCGTTGGAGTTCTCGTCGTCATCCGAAACTTGCTGGACCCGCATTCCGCTGACGCCCGCCGCGGCTGCGTAGCGGGCGATGCTGTTGACGGCGTCTCCGTCCCAGCTCACGCCGCTCTCGCGGGTGGCGGTGATCGCGTCGTCGAGTTGCTCGCGTTCCCATTCGCTCAGGTCGCCGCAGGCCAGGTCCGGCCCGGCGTCCCGCACCAGCCACTCCTCGGTGGTCTCGCCGGTTCCCGGTTGGTGGCCCGTGATGGCGCAGATATCACCCTGTACTGCGTCTTCCGGCACCGGGAACTCCTCCGGCAGCGAGTTACCGTCGGGCCCGAGCAGGAGATCGGAGAAGGCCGCGTTGTCGTGGATCTCGACCATCATGTCCTGCCAGATCGGACCCGCCGCCTGGCTCCCGTCGAGCGGCTCCAGGTTGGAGGTATCGCCGCCGCCGCTGACCCCAACCCAAACCCCAATCGCGACATCGGTGGTGTAGCCCATCGTCCACAGGTCCTTCCAGTCGTCCGTGGTGCCGGATTTGGCGGCGGTCGGGCGGCCGAGCTGCTCCTGGGTCTGGCCGAAGAGGTTGGTGCTGCCGAAGATCCTCTCCCGGGCGTCGTTGTCGGAGAGCACCGAGGTCACCTGGTAGGCGTTGCCGGACGGGATCGCCTGGGTGGTGTCATCCCGAATTTGTTCGTCGTCCAGGTCGTAGAGCACGTTGCCCTGGCTGTCCTTGATTTCGATGATCGGATGGGGCGGCACGTTGGCCCCGTTGTTGGCGAGGGTGGCGTAGACGTTGGTGTGCTCCAGCAACTGCACTTCCGCCGCGCCGAGACCGATCGAGAGACCGTAGGTGCTGGCGTCTTGCGTCAGGCTGTCGACCATCCCCATCTCTCGCGCGGTGTCCATGACCGTTTGCACGCCGACGAACTCCGTCGCCTTGACGGCCGGGATGTTGAGCGAGTTGGCGAGTGCCTCGCGCACGGAAATCGCCCCGTAGAACCGGCCGGTGTAGTTCTGGGGCTCGTACGGCGCCTCGCCGGGATTCTCCCATTCGGTCGGGACATCGAGGAGCACGGAGCCGGGATTGAGCCCCTCCTCGAAGGCGGCGGCGTAGACGATCGGTTTCATCGACGATCCCGGCTGGATTTGACTCGTCGCGTAGTTGACCTCGCCGTTGATCAGGGCGTTGCCGAAATCGGCGGACCCAACCATCGCCAGCACCTCCCCGCTCCAAGGGGCCATCACCACCATCGCGCCGTTGTTGCGCTCGTAGACCGCCATTTCCTCGACGCCAGTAGCCAGGATTTGCTCGGCCCGTTCCTGCAGTTCGAGGTCGATGCTGGTGGTGATCTGGAGACCGCCGTACAGGGCTTCCTCGCCATAATTCTCGATGATGTACTGGCGCACGTATTCGGTGAAGTGCGGGGCCGCGAGCACGGCCCCGCTGCGGCCAACGTTGTCATTCAACGGTTCGGCGAAGGCGGCGTCGGCCTCGGCGCGGGTGATGTACCGGTACTTGACCATCTGGTCGAGTACGTAGCGTTGCCTGATCTTGGCCTGGTCGAAAAATTCGGCGTAATACGTGGGCGATTGCGGCATGCCGGCCAGGTAGGACGATTCGGCGAGGGTCAATTCGCTGGCCCGCTTGTCGAAGTACGTGTTGGCCGCCGCCTCGATGCCGTAGGCGCGGTTGCCATAATAGATCTGGTTCACGTACATCGTGAAGATGTCCGTCTTGGAATACTGCTGGGCCAGCGCCACGGCGGCCAACGCCTCGCGGCCCTTGCGGGTGTAGCTGATGTCGAGCCCGCTGATCTGGTCCGGGTAGATCGCGCGCACCAGTTGCTGCGTAATCGTGGACCCGCCGGAGCTGCCCGACCCCGAGAGGTTGATGAAGGCGCCACGGACGATCGCGACCGGCTCGACGCCCTCGTTGGTCCAGAACGTCGAATCTTCGGACGAGACGGTGGCGTTGATGAAATCCTCGGTTACGCCTTCGATGGGAACGAACGTCCGCCAGCCGTAGTTCGGGTTGTCGACTTCCTGGAGCAAGGTGCCGTTGCGATCGTAGATGCGCGTGGTCTGGAACGTGTCGACGGCGACCTCGGCCGCGTTCGGCAGCTCTTCGTTGACGTCTCGGTAGGCGGCCATCGTGCCGGCGACGCCGAGGGCGGCGCTGATCGCCGTGATCACCAGGAAGACGATGCCGGCCACCAGCCCGGCCACGCCAAGCATGCTGGCAATGGCGATCGGTCCGCCTAGGAACTTCGGCTTCTTGGTCTTGTCGCGGCTCGTGATGCCGGGCATCAGGTGCGGCGGCAGCGCTTTGGCGCGCCGTCCGTAGCGGGTCTTGCCATACCTGGCCGCCCGGCGTTTGGCATCCGGGTAACGTTGGCTGGCGCGTGAGATTCGACCGTAGGACATGGAAGCGGGTTCTCCCTGGTTCGTGGCGGTGGAGGGGCGTCGGGTGGCGTCACGAACGATGTGATCAGAGCGGGGGCCTGGCCCCTGCTGTCCAGAGGAGGATACACCTCTCCGACGCGGGAGCGGGCTGGATGGTTTCCCTCCATGAGCCACCGCGACGGGCCGAATGGCGTCAGGGGCGCCGGGATCGGGGATCGTGGTAGGGTCTGTTCAACGGCCTGGCCGCCCATGGCGATGATGGAACGCAGTGAGGAACATGATGGTGAACGGCGAATCGACTTTTGGCCCGCGACGGAACGGCGACGCGCCAGCCGGGAGCAACGATCTCCCGCAAACACCGCATGAGCTGCCGGTGGACCGCGCGAAGATCGACGCCTTGCTGGAACGGATCCGCAACGGCGAGATGGTCACGCTGCTCGACGAGTTCCTGATCTCCGTCGATTGGCGCGGGGCGTTCGGTTCGGACGAGGGCAAGCCGCTGGACGCCGAGGATATTGGCCGGCTCATCGCCTATTACCAGGAGAAGTTCGGCGAGATCGGACCGGTCTACCTGGCCGAGCTGATGTCGACCGAGTTCATGACCGAATTGCGCGCGCGCGGTGATGTGGTCTTTTCGGACCGCCTGCTGGACATTGGGCGCAACGAGCCGGAACTATGGAAGGAAATCCGCGCCTTCTTCCGGCGCAAGGAATTTGCGACGGCGATGCTGGTCAACGCCCACCAGGAGCGGGAGGTGGGGTAGTCGCTTGTCGAGGAGTTGACCGGTGGCGCCTTTTACGTCATCCCGGCGTATCCAGCGGGGCCAGCGCAGCGGAGTCGAGGGATCTCTTCGCCGCAGCGAACGATCCCGACTTGCCGCTGCGGCGTATCCAGCGTATCCAGCGGGGCCGGCCGAGATTCCTCTGGTCGCTGGCGCCTCGCTTCGCTGCCCGACGGAATGACGTTACTTCCCGGCACGCTCGACGGCCTTCAGCACCGCCCGGCGAACCAGGTTCTTCGTCACCCGAGCCCGGTAATCGGCCGGTGCGTGGATGTCGGCCAGCAGGTCGACGCTGTCGACCGCCGCTTCCGCCGCGGCCTTGACCGAGTCCTCGCCGGGCGCCGTGCCAACCAGCGCGACTTCGACCGCTCGCGGCCGGTAGGCGACCTCACCGGCGCCCGTGATCCCGATCCGGGCGGCGCTCACCGTGCCGTCTACGGCCAGGGTCACCACTGCGGCCACGCCGACGATCGCGTACCCGGAAGCCGGATTCTGCAGCTTCTCGTAACGGAAGCCCGTGTTCGCCGGCAGCGCGGGCACGCGAATCGATGTCAGCAGCTCATCCGGTTCGAGCGCGGTCGTCAGGAAGCCGACGAAGAAGTCGTCGATCGGGATCGTGCGCTCGCCGTTCGGTCCGCGGGCGACAACCTCGACGTTCAACGCCAGGGCGCCCGCCGGGTAATCGGCGGCCGGATCGGCATGGGCCAGCGCCCCGCCGAAGGTGCCCCGGTTGCGCACCTGTTGGTCGCCGACACGGTGCGCGATTTCCGGCAGGAGTCCGGCCGACCGTTCGAGGATCTCGTTGGTTTCGAGCTGGCGGTGGGTGGTCAGCGCCCCGATGTGGATCGTGTCGCCGTCGAGACGGATACCCGCCAGGTCGGTGAGCCCGGTGATGTCGATCAGATGCTCCGGCTGGGCGAGCCGCAGCTTCATCACCGGCAGGAGGCTGTGGCCGCCGGCCAAGAGCTTGCCGGTATCGCCGTACTGGCCGAGCAGGGACAGGGCGTCGTCGACGCTGGCGGCGCGGTGGTAGGTGAATGGGTAGGGATGCATGGGAGTCCAATCCGTGGTGAGCGAAGGCTAGCGGATCGAGGTCGGTGCGTCGCCACGGGCCATGCGGACCGCCGCCTCGCGAACGGCGATGACGATGTTGTGATACCCGGTGCAGCGGCAGATGTTGCCTTCGAGCGCGTGGCGGATCTCGTCTTCGCTCGGATCGGGATTGGTTTCCAGCAGGGCGAGGGAGGACATGATCACGCCTGGTGTGCAGTACCCG
>JBGTNF010000076.1:0-6680 GCA_041743205.1 Thermomicrobiales bacterium
GAGGGTGTGGCCAACGTTCAGCCCTCGGGCGAAACCGCCGACCTCGCCTCCTTCTCGGTGACATTGGCCAGCGAGCCGGGCACGACCGCCGCCTTCGACACGGTCCAGGCCCTGCGCGACGCGCTGGGCGAGGGCGCGCCGGACGCCAACGCCCTCGTCGGTGGTACCGACGCCGAGAGCTACGACACCGAGCGAGCCAGCGCCCGCGACCAAAACATCATCATCCCGCTTGTGCTGCTGGTCGTATTCGCGGTCCTCGCCTGGCTGCTGCGGTCGCTGCTGGCGCCCCTCCTGCTGCTGGCGACCAACGTGCTCTCGACCGTTGCCTCATTGGGCGTGACGGTCTTCATTTTTCAGAATATCCTTGGCTACGAAGGTTTCCAGGCGGGGGTGCTGCTGCTTGGCTTCGTTTTCCTGATCGCGCTCGGCGTGGATTACAACATCTTCCTGATGAGCCGCGTGCACGAGGAGAGCCCGCTGATCGGGACCCGGGCGGGCATGCTCAAGGGCCTGGCGGTCACGGGCGGCGTGATCACCTCGGCCGGGATCGTGCTGGCGGCGACGTTTGCGGTGCTGGGCATCCTGCCGCTGGTGGCGCTGGCCCAGGTCGGGTTCCTGGTTTCGTTCGGGGTCCTGCTCGACGCGCTGCTGGTGCGCTCGATCCTGGTCCCCGCCATCACACTCGATCTCGGCAAGCGGATCTGGTGGCCGAGCCAGCTGAGCAAGAAGGACGGCGCCTCAACCGGCGATTGAAGCCGGGTCGTCATCGTCACCAGGCCAGTGGACGCCCACCATCGTCCGCTGGCCTCGCCGGGCGTCCGCTCGTGGCAGCGTCTGTCCCGCCGTCTCTCCTCCGCAGGTTGGGGCGGGCGCTGTCACGAACGGATGCTACGGCGACTCGCGCTGGCCCAATCCACTGCACGTTTCGCCATTGCCACCGATACTCCCCGAAATCGTCTTCGAGCGTCAGGTTGAGCGTCCGGGCCGCCTGGAGGAGATCGAGGTCATCAATCAGGATGGAGCGTCCGTCTCCTGCCTGGACTCGCGAGAGTCGCCGATCGAAGAAGGCCCAGCACTCCCAATCAGTCTCTGATCCGAACCGTGATCGGTATTTGATCCCCGCGAACCGTGGGGTTCCCGAGTGATCAACCAGGCCGTGGATGTAAACGGCGCAGGCCTGCGTCAAGGGGCGATGCCGGCTCGTCACGGCGTTGAGATCGAGCCCTGGGTCGAACCCATGTTCCAGCACGAGCTTCTGGATGGCCGGTACGGTCATCAGGTGGGCCCAGGAGTCCGGTTCCGCAAGGTTCGCGCAGGCAGGGGGGTCAGGGAAAGTCAGGCGCCCGATGTGGCGAAGCCAGCGCCATTCCTTTGGAACGACGCCACGGACGATGCCCTCGTGAACATCGACGCCGTCGACCAGATCGCGGACCAGTAGCTGGTCCGACTCGTTGGGATAACGCAGTTCCTGGATGAGTCGGACGTTGGGGCGAAATCCAGCCAGTACTTCACGATAGGCGACCGTCCGATGCGTCGCGCAATAGATCATCCGGAATCCGCGTTCGACCTGGGGATCGGGGTTGAGCGGCCGCGTGGGATAGTCGAAACGTTCACGACCGGCTCGTTCCCACGGGGGCGGGTCGAACGGGAGCTGGGTGTTTCGGGACACGCGATAGACACCGTCCGGCGGCGCGACCGCAATGGCGAGGCTGGGCGGCACGCCGCGCCCTTCTACGCCCCAGCGACGAACGCCCGGGCGGCATCGAGCGGTTCCCGTTCCTTGCCAGACCGGATCGCTTCCACTGGGGAAAGATCATCGAGATAGGGATTCATGCCAAGGAACCACGACTTGACCGTCGGCGGCGCGTCAACGGTCAACAGGAGCAGAGCCACCTGATAGGTGGTCCGGAGCTTGCGCTCCACCGCTTCGTCCCGCACATCATGAACGTCCTCGTTTGCCCAGCGAGTGATCGTTTTCACATCCTTGACGCCGACCGTGTAGGCGGTGATCCGCCGGGTGAGGAGGTTCTGGAGGGCGCTCGCGATCGTGCTTACGGACGACTGGAGCGCGGTGCGATACGGATCACCCTGGAACGGCGCGAACAGGTATACCTCGGCAGGCGTCGGCTCGACAGTGGGCGCCTCGGGCTCTTCCGTCTCGTCAATGACGAAGCGATCCGTATCTCGATGATTCGATCATGGCGCGCCGCTTTCGGTCAACAGTGGCGACTATCCTGATATGTCGGGAACAATGCCCATTGAATGCCCCACCTAAAACCAATTGTGGTTCACTGTGTCAAGGTCGGCTTTCCGCTGCAAAGAATCACGCCGGGTGAGCGTCGCTCTCCATGAGCGACTTACCGGTGTTCAACACGTACCGCCATCGTAATGTGTGCGGGCCGGCACACAGGCCGGCCCCTACGAATTTCCGCGCAGTGCGGCGCCCTAATTCGGGCGCTGCTCGGCGTCGTTGAGTTCCCGCTGGTCGGCGGAACCCTCGTCGTCGACGGCGTCCGGGATCAGGGCGTTGGTGATCGGGTCGACCGCCTTCTCCACCGAATCGACGAGCGAATCGCCGTCGCGATTCTCGTTCTCCGCCTGCCGTTCCTGATTCTCGGCGATTTCGCGCTCAACGCTGGGGTCGGTCATGGGATGGCTCCTCTGTTTCGTTCACGCCTGGCCTGGAAAGCCTCTCCAGTATAGGACAGGCCCTGCCTCCCCGCCGGCCATGATCGAACCACCATCGCCGACCGGTCCCAGGCCCGGCCGCGCCACTGAACAACATGGGGCGTCGTGCGCGGCGCCCGATCCATTCGTCCCATTCCCAATGTCATTTGTCGACATGTATGGCACGCGTGCGGCACAATGGCGACGCATACAGCAATCCAGGCACGGCGTTCTCGGCCCTCAACCGAGAAGAGGACGACGCGTTTCCACCTTTACCGAGTCCCTGGCCCACCGTGCAGCCAGGAGCGGGCGTGGTTAGGGGAGCAATCCCGGACAGGAGCACACAATGGACGAAGCACAGGGCAGGTCTCGCATCAACCGTCGCACCCTCGTCGCCTCGGCGGGCGGGGCATCGGCGATCGCCCTTGGCGGCAAGGCGGCCCTGGCCCACGGCGACCATGAACATGGGACGGGCATGGTCAGCCGGTACCAGGACGCCAATATCCCCACCCCGCGCGAGCAAACCGTCATCATCGAGCAAAGCCCGATCAATATCTGGGACAGCTTCAACCCGTTCATTCCCAACGGTGAAGCTGGACAGTATGGGATTACCCAGCTGGCCCGCGAGTACATGTTCTACTCGAACTTCCTGACTGGCGAGGTCACGCCCTGGCTGGCCGAGTCGTACGAGTACAACGCCGATTTCACCCAATGCACGCTGATGCTCAACCCGAGTGTGACGTGGAACGACGGCGAGCCGTTCACCGCGAACGACGTGGTCTTCACCCAGACCCTGCTCATGGAGAACCCGCAGCTCAACGGCGCCTCGGTCGTCATCCGCGACGTCGCCTCCGTCTCGGCGACCGATGCGCAAACCGTGGTCTGGGAGCTCACCGCCCCCAACGCGCGTTTCCACTACCGATTCCTGGCCGGCATCTCCACGGACGGGTTGCGCGTCGTGCCGCGGCACATCTGGGAAGACGAGGACCCTGGCACCTTCAAGTTCAACCCGCCCGTGCAAACCGGTCCCTACGTACTGGTAGAAGCCTCCTCAACCCTGCTGTACTACCTTTGGGAAAAGCGTCCAAACTACTGGAACGCGACGAATCTCGACCCAGCACCGCAGTACGTCGTGTACCGTGTGGCGAGTGAGATCGATTCCTCGGTCCAGGCTTTCCTGGCGGGTAACCTGGACCAGGGATGGAACATTGACTCCCTCAACCAGGAAGTGATCGCCAGCCAGTACGAGCAGACTGCCCGCTTCGATTTTCCCGATCCCTGTCCCCGCGGGATGTATTTCAACGTCGAATCCCCAAGCGGGCTGTTCGCCACGCCCGAAGGGCGCTGGGCAATGTCCCACCTGATCGACCGCGAGGTGATCGCGAATACCATCTGGCAGCCACCAACCCGGCCCGCCACCTACCCGTGGGCTGACTACGAGGCCTGGCAGCAGTGGGCTCCGGATGAGGTGATGAGTCAGTTCGACCTCACCTTCAATGTCGACAAGGCCAACGAGCTGCTCGACGCCCTGGGCGCGACCGAGCGCGACGGCGACACCCGGATGCTCAACGGCCAGCCGCTGCGGCTGACGATGATCACCCCGGTTGCAACAACCGGACTCGAATACCAGATCGGTGCCTCGTTCGCGAACACCGCGCGCGAGGCCGGCATCGACATCGAGCTCAAGAGCCTGCCCGGCTCGGCCTTCGGCGACGCCTTCAACACCGGCGATTACGACATGACCATACACTGGCTGTGCGGCATGCAGTTCGATCCCAACCAGCTCTACGGGGGCTTCCACTCCCGCGAGTACGTGCCGGTCGGTGAGCGGGCCGAGGGCGACCAGGCGTCCGCCCGGCTCCAGAGCCCGGAACTCGACGCCCTGATCGAGCAGCTCGACACCATCGATGTCGAGGCCGAAGCCAGCAAGACGGTTTTCAATGAAGCGCTGATGGTCTTCATGACTGAGCTGCCAGCAGTTGCCCCAATCCAGACCACGTATCCGATGCAGTTCAACACCGCCTACTGGACCGGCTGGCCCTCGCCGGAAGACCCGTACACGATTCCCGCCAACTGGTGGGGACAGTTCCTGTTCGCCATTGGCCGTATCAAGCCAGCCGGTCAGGAATAACGCTTTGGCTGGGAGTGGGTGGCGCGCGAGGGGCTTCACCCACTTCCATGCATTAGCTTCAGGAGTTTCCCCGGCCGTTAGCACACCCAGTCATCTTCTTCGAAGAAACAGGACATGGCCGTCCGCCGGCCCAAAGCCGATTCGGCAAACCAGGACGATTGCATCCTTGTCGACACGTTTTGCCTGTTTCAAGACGAGACTTCACATTGGGCTCATGGCGCGAGGATGCACCATTACCCCCCTCCCGCCCCGCCTGATCCCCACGGGCCACCGCCGGCGAGCAGCCGCCAGCCCGCTCACGCCGCCTTGCCATCATGGGCCATTCTGCGCGGAGCCCGATCCATTCGTCCCGTTCCCATGTCATTTGTAGACATGAATGGCATGCGTGCGGCACAATGGCGACGCGTTCAGCAATCCAGGCACGGCGTTCTCGGCCCTCGACCGAGAAGAGGACGACGCGTTTCAACCTTCACCGAGTCCCTGGCCCACCGTGCAGCCAGGACCGG
The DNA here is from genome assembly GCA_041743205.1 of Thermomicrobiales bacterium. GTDB lineage: Bacteria > Chloroflexota > Chloroflexia > Thermomicrobiales > UBA6265 > JACCYX01. The sequence goes on from JBGTNF010000076.1 coordinate 5,305, forward strand.
GCGTGGTTAGGGGAGTAATCCCGACAGGAGCACACGATGGACGAAGCACAGCGCAGGGCCCGAATCAACCGTCGCACCCTCGTCGCTTCGGCGGGCGGGGCATCCGCAGTCGCCCTCGGCGGCAAGGTTGCCGTGGGTCACGGCGATCACGAACCCGGCGCCGGCGCGGTCCTGGCCTTCCAGGAAGCCAACCTGCCGACCCCGCGCGAGCAAACCGTGGTCATCGAGCAGAGCCCCAACAACGTCTGGGACAGCTTCAACCCGTTCATTCCCAACGGCGAGGCCTACAACTACGGCTACGCCATCGTCTGCCGCGAATACATGTTCTACTCCAACTTCCTGACCGGCGAAATCAAGCCGTGGCTGGGACAGGAATACGCCTACAACGAAGACTTCACCCAGTGCACGCTCACGCTGAACCCCAACGTCAGGTGGAGCGACGGCGAGCCGTTCACCGCCGAAGACATCGTCTTCACCCAGAACCTGCTCATGGAGAACCCGCAGCTCAACGGGGCTTCGGTCGTCATCCGCGACGTCGCCTCGGTTTCGGCGACCGACGCGCAGAACGTGGTCTGGGAGCTGACCGCCGCCAACCCCCGCTTCCACTACCGTTTCCTGGCCGGGATCATCGCCGACGGTTTGCGCGTAGTGCCGCAGCATCTCTGGGAAGGCCAGGACCCGGGCACGTTCAAGTTCAACCCGCCCGTGCAGACCGGCCCCTACGTGCTGGAGGAAGCCTCCAGCACCCAGCTCTACTACCTCTGGCGCAAGAATGCGGAGTACTGGAACGCGGCCGAATTCGCCCCGGCGGCAGAATACGTCATGTACCGCCAGGCAAGCGAGATCGACGCCGCGGTCCAGGAATTCCTGGCCGGCAACGTCGATATCTCGGGCCCGATCGACTTCCTCAACCAGGAAGTGATCGCCAGCCAGTATGACCAGGTCGCCCGGTTCAACTTCCCCGATCCTTGCACCCGCGGTTTCTACTTCAACATCGATTCCCCAAGCGGGCTGTTCGCCACGCCCGAGGGGCGCTATGCGATGTCGCACCTGATCGACCGCGAGGTGATCGGGGCCACGATCTGGCAGCCGTCGTCGCGGCCCGCCACCTACCCGTGGGCCGATTACGAGGGATGGCAGGTCTGGGCGCCGGATGAGGTGATGAGCCAGTTCGACCTCACCTTCAACGTCGACAAGGCCAACGAACTGCTCGACGGCCTGGGCGCCACCGAGCGCGACGGCGACACCCGGATCCTCAACGGCCAGCCGCTGCGGCTGACCATGATTACCCCGGCCCAGACGACAGGGCTCGAATACCAGATCGGCGCTTCGTTCGCGAACACCGCCCGCGAGGCCGGCATCGACATCGAGCTCAA
>JBGTNF010000077.1:0-3066 GCA_041743205.1 Thermomicrobiales bacterium
GCGTCGGCCGGAACGGGGTTGGGCTCATCGATCTCGTCCGGGATTTCGAGCTTGACCCGGTTTTCGGCCAGCCACTCGTCGTACGGGGACAGCGATACCGTTTCGGCCTTGATCTCGTCGTTGCGGAGGACGATGCCGCGGGCGGTATCGACCAGCACCATCTGACCGGGGCCGAGGCGGCCCTTCTCGATGATCGTGGCGGGGTCGATTTCCACGGTGCCGGCTTCGGACCCGGCGACGAACCAGCCGTCCGAGGTGATCGCGTAGCGCACGGGGCGCAGGCCGTTGCGGTCGAGCGTGGCCCCGGCCACGACGCCGTCGCTGAAGCCGAGCGCGGCCGGGCCGTCCCACTGTTCCAGCAACCCGGCGTGGTAGTCGTAGAAGGCGCGGCGCTCCGGGTCCATGTCCGGCAGCTGTTCCCACGGCTCGGGCACACACATCATCAGCGCGTGCGCGAACGAGCGGCCGCTGTGGCGGATCAGCTCGATCGCGTTGTCCAGACTGAGCGAATCGCTGCCGGACATCGAGACGACCGGTTCCAGCTCGGCGGAGGGCGTGCCATCGGCGAGCGCAAGCTCCGGCGTGCGGGCGCGCATCCAGGACCTGTTCCCCTGGACGGTGTTGATCTCGCCGTTGTGGGCGATCTGACGGAACGGCTGAGCGAGTCCCCAGGTCGGGAAGGTGTTGGTGCTGTAGCGCTGGTGGAAGAGCGCGATGGCGCTGGTCACGACCGGGTTCTGGAGGTCGACGAAGAAAGCCGAGAGGTCCTTCGGCAGGCAGAACCCCTTGTAGATGATGGTCCGCGCCGAACAGGAGGCGAGGAAGAGGTCGGCGTCGGTGAGCCCGGCGTCGAGGGCGGCACGCTCGATGGCGCGGCGGGCCAGCATCAGCTGCCGCTCGAAGGCGTCGAGGTCGAGCTTGACCGGTCGCCGGATCAGAACCTGGGCGATCTCCGGGCGGGTAGCGAGCGCGGTGTCGCCCAGCACCTCGGGCTTCACCGGCACGTCGCGCCAGGCGATGACGTCGAGCCCGCGTTCGGCGAGCGTGGCGTCGATCAGGTCGCAAGCGGTCTGGTTCTGCGACTCGTCACGAGGCAGGAAGACCATCGCCACCCCGTAATCGCCGGCGGCGAGGTCCGGGGCGCCAGCGGCGGCCAGTTCCGGCCCGAAGAGACCGTGCGAGATCTGGATCAGCAACCCGGCGCCGTCGCCAGTCCGGGGGTCGGCCCCGACTCCCCCGCGATGGGTGAGGTTGACGAGCCCGGCCAGCGCCTTCTCGACGATCTCACGGGAGGGACGGCCCTTGATGTCCACCACCAGGCCAACGCCGCACGAATCGTGCTCGTAGGCGGGCGAGTAGAGCGGGGCGGCCCCGTTCGGAGACTGGTTGGCGGCGGGGTGCTGGATCATCGGCGTTCCTTTTGATCGAACCCGAAAGGCTCGACATCGACAAACGGCGGGGCGGTCAGGTGGCGACCGGGAATGGTTTCAAAGTCTTCCGACATGTCGACTTTGTGAACACTTGCACAAAGATCGATGCGTGCCGGTGACGTCGGATGCTGCTCAGCGATCGCTGCGTGAACGGGTCATCCGGAACGAAGGGAATCCACGGCATCGTGGGAACCTTCATTCTATGGACAGCGTCGCGCAAACCACAGGTACAGAACGCCAAGAATCGCGCCTGTCCGTTTTAGACGTTGTGCCCAAACGCGGCGCGTCGTTGCACAAGCGCGTGGGATGCCGAACACCTGCCGCCGTCCCCATTTACCGCCGCGCATCAATGCCGACACATCCTGACGATCCCGCCACAACGGGCCAAAAACAGGACATTCTGCACAACTTCACGATTCGGCGGGCATGTCCAATCGCTCACCAACGACCCAATTGATTTGGATTCTTCGCACATATTGTTCACAATGTCACAAGCAGAAGCGATTGCACGGCATGGCAGGCCCATCGATCACAGGAGCGGATAGATGACCGGGTTCAATTACGAGGCGTTGCCGACCGTGCCGGAACCGGAGGCGATCGAGGAAGCGCTGGCCCGGATCGCGGAACACGACGTCGTGCTGGTCGACCTCCAGTTCAGCGATATCGCCGGCGGCATGAAGGCGCTGACCATTCCGCGCAACCTGGTGGAGCGCACCTTCCGGCAGGGCTACCGCTTCGACGGGGCGGCGATGACCGGCGGGGCCCGCCAGGTCGAGCTCGATCTCTACCTCGCCCCCGATCCGGCCACCCTCGCCATCCTCCCCCTGCGGGAAGACGAGCCGCGCCGCGCCCAGCTCTTCTGCTGGGTGGTCCGGCGCGACGGCCAGCCGTTCGCCGGCGATCCGCGCTCGACACTACAGGCGCAGTTGAAGAAATCGGCGTCGGCCGGATTCGATTTCCAGGTTGGGATCGAGATGGAGTTCTACCTCCTCGCCCGGGGCCAGGCGGGCGCGGCGATTTTGCCCGCCGTCGACGGAGCCGGGTACTTCGACGTCGGCGAGGACGTGCTCTCCGCCACGCGGGACGACATCGTGGCGACCCTCCAGGCGATGAACATCGGCGTCGGCGGGGCACATCACGAAACCGGTCCCGGCCAGCAGGAGCTCGACCTGCTGCACGCCGGCGGCATCCGGCTCGCCGACCAGATCATCACCACCCGCCAGGTGATCCGCTCGATGGCCCAGCGCCGGGGGCTGCGGGCGACCTTCATGGCCAAGCCGTTCCCGGACGCGCCCGGCTCCGGCATGCATCTCTTCCAGCGCCTGACCGCCTTTCCTGGCGGCCACGACCTGCTCACCGACGCCCAGGCCGGCGACGGGATCTCGACCACGGCCCGTCATTTCATCGGTGGCCAGCTGGCCCACGCCCAGGGCATGAGCGCGATCCTCTGCACCACCGTCAATTCGTACAAACGCCTCGCCGATGGCCATCGCGCCCCGCGCCACGCGACCTGGGCCCGGGTCAGCCAGGCGTCACTGATCCGGGTCCCGGCCAACACGCCGGGCACCTCGGCCGATCTCGAACTGCGCAGCCCGGACGCGATGGCGAACCCCTACCTGGCGATGGCGGTCGCGCT
>JBGTNF010000078.1:0-5948 GCA_041743205.1 Thermomicrobiales bacterium
GCGCCACACCCGAGCCCACCTCTTCCGGGCCGTGCTGGAGGGCGTCGGCTTCGGCGCCCGCCACAACCTCGATGTCATGCGCGAGATGCAGGCCCCACCCTCGCGGCTCGTCGCCGTGGGCGGCGGCACGAAGAACCCGCTCTGGGTCCAAGTGGTCAGCGACATCACGGGCGTCCCGCAGGAGATTCCGGAGCGGACGATCGGCGCGGCGCTCGGCGACGCCTTCCTGGCCGGGCTCGGCAGCGGCCTCATTCCCGATCTCCCGGCGCTCGACCGCGACTGGGTCCGGATCGTCGACCGGATCGAGCCCAACCCGGCCAACGCCGAACGCTACGAGGCGATGTACCGCCTCTACCTCGATCTCTACCAGGGCACCAGGGACACCATCCACCAGTTGGGCCAGATCGAGCGGGGGTGACCGGGACCGGCCCACGACGATGCCCCAGCGTTCAGGTCGCGGCGACGCGGGGCAATCACCATCCCGTTCATCCTGACTAGCCGCCCTCCCCACTTCGCACGTGGCGTCATCCAGCGATCACGCGGGTGAATTGAACGCCTTCCGAGGATCTTCCGAATCCTCGGACACGATCGCTTCTGTCCTTTGTGCACAATGTCGAGCATTTGGGTTTGGCTACCCTGTCTCGGCTGGATCCGGACCAATCAGATAGATGTCTTCCGCCACGAAGACGATACCGGTAGACTGAACGGGCTGCTGAAGAGCTCGATGTGCAGAATGCATAGTGCATTATGCACATCATCGGCGCTTGTAGCGGCTTGGGACCAGACGCAAGGCAGCGACACACCGTGGGAAAGAGGGTTGAAGTTTGACCGCTGAACAGGCGAACACGCGTTGCTCCATCCTCATGACAGCGATGGGGAACGCATCCGGCAACAGCTCACGCATGGTGGTTAGATCCAGAGGAGAGGTCGCATGAAGACTCAGGAATCCCGCAGTCGACGCCTGTCCGTCATCCTGGCATTGGCAGTGCTCGCGCTGACGTGGGCGCCGTTTACGCCCGCCAGCGCGCAGGACACCCCGGTGTCCGGTGGAACGTTCCGCACCGCCATCAGTGAAGAGCCGGATCAGCTCGATCCCGCCAACACGAATCAATTGCTCGCCAGCAACATCATGAACAACATTTACGATCGATTGGTCTACATCGGGGCCGATGGCTTGCCGCAGCCCTGGCTGGCGGAATCTTGGACCATCAGCGACGACAACCTGACGATCACGTTCGTGATCCGGGAAGGCGTCACGTTCCACGACGGAACCGTGCTCGACGCGGCGGCGGTCAAGTTCAACTTCGACCGGATCCTCGACCCGGCGACGGCTGCGCCGAACAAGGCCTTCCTGGGCTCCCTGGCCTCGGTCGCGGCGCCCGATGCTGTCACCGTGGTCTTCACGTTCGCCTCGCCCTACGCGCCGTTCTTCACCAACCTGCTCTCCTTCGGCATCGTGTCCCCAACCGCCGTCGAATCGTCTGGCGACACTTTTGGGCGCAACCCGGTCGGTTCCGGCCCCTTCATGTTCGGTTCGTGGGATACCGGTTCCCGGATCACGCTGGTCCGAAATCCCGATTACGTCAACTACCGCGAGGACGACCTGAACAAGGGCCCCGCCTACGTCGACGAGATCGTTTACAACGTCATATCGGAGGCATCGACCCAGTCCGCCGCGTTCGAGGCGGGCGAGCTGGACATGATCAACGCGCCCCGGGAAGACGTGGCCCGCCTCAGCGAGACCGAAGGCATCTCGATCGTTTCGCTCGAAACGTCGAGCAACATCAACTTCATCGAATTTGCCGCCAACGAGCCCTTCAACAACGAGGCGTTCCGCAAGGCGGTTTCCTACGCGATCGATCGCGAGTCGATCGCCGAGATCGCCTACCTGGGCAACGCGACGCCCAACCAGTGCCCGATCCCGATTGCGAACGCCGCCTACGACGCCGAGCTCTGCGCCCAGTACGGTTCGACGTACGACCTCGACCTGGCCCGGCAGGCCCTGGCCGACGGCGGCTTCGTCGATTCCGACGGCGACGGCATCGTCGAGTTCAATGGCGAGAACGTCAGCGTCACCCTCTGGTCCTACGCCCCGTACCCCGTGCAGTCGAAGACGATCCAGCTGGTCCAGGCCGACCTCAACCAGATCGGCCTGGCGGTCGAGGTCCAGACCGTCGAGTTCGGGGCCATGCAACCCATGCTCGAGAGCGGCGAGATCGGGTTCGACTACATGCGCTGGACTTACAGCGACCAGTCGATCCTTTCCGCGCTCTTCAAATCGCCCGGCTGGACCGGGCAAACCAGCGACCCGGAGCTCGACCGGCTGATCGAAGCGTCCGACACCACGGTCGATCCCGAGGCCCGGGTCGAGGCCTCGCGCCAGGTCATGCGCTACATCCTCGAACACGCGATCATCGTGCCGGTCGTCAGCGATTGGGTGCAATCCGCGGTGCGTGACAACGTCCGTGACTACCACTGGGACGCCCTCAACACCGAGCGCCTCGTCGACGTCTGGATCGCCAGCTAGCCGCAACCGTCGCCGGGCGTCACGGCCGTCAGCTTTCGTCCGTTGGCGTCCGGCGCTCCCCAGGGGCCGCCCATGCTGAGTTTCCTGTTGCGTCGAGTGGTGATGATGATCCCCGTCTGGTTCGCGATCCTGACGCTCGTGTTCCTGATGCGCGCGCTGGTGCCCGGCGACCCAGTCGAAATCATGTTTTTCGGGCGCGCCAGCAGTCCCGAAGTCGTCGAGAACATGCGGAGCCAACTCGGGCTCGACCAGCCCCTGTACCGCCAGTACGTCACGTACCTGGGCAATGTCATGCAGGGCGACCTGGGCGAAAGCATCACCACGAAGCGCCCGGTCACCGACGAGATTCGCGATCGGTATCCGGAAACGCTCAAGCTGGCCGTAGCCAGTCTCGCCGTCTCCATCGCGATCGGTCTCGCGGCGGGCGTGCTCGCGGCGCTTTACAAGGATTCGCTCGTCGACACCCTGGCGATGGCGTTCTCGGTCGCCGGGTTGTCGATGCCGGCCTTCTGGTTCGGGTTGCTGATGATCTACTTATTCTCGGTCAGGCTCGGCTGGTTCACCGTCGTGCCCGACGGCTCCCTGAAGTCGCTCGTCCTGCCCGCGTTGACGCTGGGCCTGATCGCGTCCTCGATCATTGCCCGGCTGGTGCGCTCCGCGATGCTGGAAGTGCTCGGGCAGGATTACATCCGGACGGCCCGCTCCAAGGGGCTCAGGGAATCGCGCGTGATGAGCAACCACGCGATCCGCAATGCCCTGTTGCCGATCGTGACCATCGTCGGCCTGCAATTCGGTGGGCTCCTCAGCGGGGCGTTCATCATCGAGGCGGTGTTCGCCTGGCACGGCATCGGCGAACTGGGGGTGCAGGCCTTCGCCAAACGCGACTTCCCGTTGATCCAGGGGATAGTGCTGGTGGTGGCCTCGTCGTACGTCCTCGTCAACCTGCTGGTGGATGTCCTCTACGCCATCCTCGATCCCCGGGTGAATCTCTCATGATCATCGCGGCCCCAGATCGCGTCCTTTCCGGATTGGGCCGGGTTCGCGGCTTCACCGACGCATCTGCCGTCACGTTCGCCAGGCGACTCTTTCGCTACCGTCAGGCGCAATTCGCGGGGGTCATCATCCTGGTGCTGATCCTCGCCGCCATCTTCGCCCCGCTCATCGCGCCTTACGCCCCGGATGCGGTTCGCGCCGGCAAACCATTAACGGCTCCCAACCGCGAGTTCCTGTTCGGGACGGACGATCTCGGCCGGGACATGTTCAGCCGCATGATCTACGGCGCCCGGATCACGCTCTGGATCGGCCTGATCATCGTCGCTGTGGAGGTGGTGATCGGCGTCACGGTCGGCCTCCTGGCGGGCTACTTCGGCGGGTGGACCGACGCGATCCTGATGCGGTTCACCGACGTCATGCTGGCGTTTCCGGGAATCATGCTCGCGCTTGCGATCGTCGCGACTTTGGGTCCGGGCCTCACCAACGCCATCTTCGCCGTCGCGCTCAGTTCCTGGCCGCTCTTCGCCCGCGTCGTGCGCAGCTCGGTGCTCACCGTTCGCGAATCGGAATACATGACGGCGGGGCAGGTGCTGGGCGCGTCCCATCTGCACATGATGTGGCGGGGGGTTCTCCCCAACGTGCTGGCGCCGATCATCGTGCTGGCCTCGCTGGAATTCCCCGCCGCCGTGCTCGTGGCCGCCGCGCTGTCCTTCCTCGGTCTCGGCGCGCAACCGCCGACGCCGGAGTGGGGCGCCTTGCTGACGGATGCGCGGAACTATATCCGGAGCGCTCCCTACCTCATCAATATCCCCGGCCTGGCCATCTTCCTGACCGTGCTTGCTTTCAACCTGTTGGGCAATGCCCTCCGCGATACGCTCGACCCCCGCCTCCGGCATCGCTGATCCCCAAGTCTCCCGTCCACGCTCATGTGAGGAGCCGTTTGCCTCAAGCTGATCCAGCACCGCTGATGGCGGCGCGGCGTCATCCTGGCATAGTCGTCACCCAGGAGGACTCTTCCGCACCCGCGCGAAACCCGATCCGCAAAATGTCCGTAGAGAGAGTGGTGGGAACAAACAGAGCTTCTGCCGTTCTCTCGAAATCACCTTGCACGTGTTATCGAAATGGTCGCAGACGTTTGGAGATTAACTCTTGGTAAATTCGTTCAGTCGCTTGATGAGTCGCCGCTGGCTCGTCGCCAGCTCTCTTGGAGCGACGATGGCCGCTACGGCGATCGCCCTGCCTGCCCGCTGTAGCGGCCAGGTCTATCCCGGTACCAGCGTCGAGGGCATCAACATCTCCGGCATGTCTCGCGCCAACAGCGACGCGGTCCTCCGTTCGGCCTTCGCGGGGCTGGAAGCGCATGCCATCACGTACACAATCGAAGGGCAGTCCTGGAAGGCCAGACTGGCTGATCTTGGCATGGTCGTCGACTACGACGGCATGCTCCGGCAGGCAATGCAACAGGGACGGGATGGGAACCTGGTCGACCGCTACACCTCCCTCCTGGCTGAGGGATCCGCTCGCGACGTTCCACTCACGGTCCGGCGAGACGAAGAGATCCTCGACACGTACCTTGAGCGCATCGGACAACACATCGCCGTCGACCCTAGGAATGCGCGGATCGTCCGAAACGGCGTTCAGGTGGACATTCGCGATCACGTTGCTGGCCGCCGCCTGGATATCGAACGGGCCAGGGCAGAGACGATCGCCGCGATCAACACCGGACGAACCACGACTATTGCGCTTACGACTACGTCGATTACGCCGGAGGTCACCTCCTCGCAGCTGGCCAGCGCAAGAGAGAAAGCGCTCGGTCTCATTAGGGAACCGATCGTCTTCACGCATGGCGACGACAGCTTCCCAATCGATAGCGAAACCCTTACCACGGCACTCGCCATCGATCCCAATGGCAACGCCTCCCTGATGGCCACCAGAATCGGGGATCGATTGGACGAAATCGAGCACGCTGTCTCGGCGTCAGCCCGGAACGTCATGCTCGGCTGGGACGATGGGCTTTACGTCGTCGAAGACGACGTCGATGGGGTGGCGCTCGACCGGGAATCCCTGGCCCAACTCCTGACGGCCACCGCCCGAAGCGAGACGCGCACGGCCCCATTACCGGTCACACCGATCAGGGCCGAAGCGCGCGCCGACAACGTTGCCAATCTCGGTATCGAGGGCCATCTCGCCTACGGCTCGTCCTCATTCGCGGGATCCTCAGGGACACGGGCGACAAACGTCGTCGTCTCCGCCAATAACATCTCGTACAAGCTAGTTGGTCCCGGCGAATCCTTCTCATTCAACGATCTCCTGGGCGCGATCACCGTGGAAAACGGGTTCGTCGAAGGGACGATCATTCTGGGTGACTGGGCCGCGAGTGATCTTGGGGGAGGCGTTTGCCAGGTTTCGACGACGGTCTTTCGAGCCG
>JBGTNF010000079.1:0-2412 GCA_041743205.1 Thermomicrobiales bacterium
CCACGCATCCTCGACCGCCTCGCCATCGAACCCGAGATCGACTGGATTTCGCAATACTGGCTCACTGTCCACTCCCGGCACCACCCTTCCGATATTACCGACATTCGTAGGGGAGGGCCCGTGTGACCTCCCGTTTTCGGCGAGCAACTTGATGCCATTGCCCCACCACAACGGGCGACCACACGGGGTCGCCCCTACGACGACACCGCGATCACCCCCTCGACTGCCCCGGCGTCCAGCAGGGCCGCGATCTCGGCCGCTCCGTACCCGAGTTCGGCCAGGATCTCGCCGGTGTGCTCGCCCAGCACCGGCGGCCCGTGTCGGAACGCGGGCGCTTCGCCGTCGAAGTGATACGGCACGCCGGTCACCTGGACCTCGCTCAGCGTGGCGTGCGGAACCGAGCGCACCAGGTGCTGGTCGGCCAATTGCGGATCGGCCATCACCTCGGCCACGTCGTAGATCGGCCCGCACGGCACGGCGGCGGCGTCCAGCATCTCGACTATCTGGTCGGTCGTCAACCGGCCGAGAGCGACGTGGAGGATGGGGTACAGGGTTTCGCGGTGGGCGCAGCGATCGGCGTTGGTGCGGAATCGCGGGTCGTCCCGTTCGCCGTCCAACCCGAGCGCCCCGCAGAATCGCGCCCAGATCGCGTCGTTGCCGACCGCGATGTTGACGAAGCCGTCGGCGGTGGCGAAGGTATCGTAGGGGGTGATGATCGGGTGCCGGTTGCCGAGCATGGTCGGCGTCTCGCCAGTGGTGAACAGGATCCCGGCCTGGTAGGTCAGCAACGCCACCTGCCCGCCCAGCATCGAGGTATCGACCCGGTGGCCAAGCCGTTCCGGATCGCGCTCACGGCCGTAGAGCGCCCCGGCGATGGCGTAGGCGGCGAACATGCCGGCCGCGATGTCGGCGATCGGGATGCCCAGCTTGGTCGGCATCCCGCCCTCCTCGCCGGTGACGCTCATCATCCCGCTCATGCCCTGCACGATCAGGTCGTACGCGGTCCGCGAGCGGGAAGGGCCGGTTTGCCCGAAACCAGAGATCGACGCGAAGACGAGCGACGGGTTTCGGGCGTGAACCGCCTCCCAGCCGAACCCGAGCCGGTCGATGGCGCCGGGGGAGAAGTTCTCGACCAGCACGTCGGCCTCGTCGATCAGGCGCCAGAGGATCTCCTTGCCCCGCTCGTGTTTCAGGTCGAGCGCGAGCGACCGCTTGTTGCGGTTCACGGTCAGGAAGTACGAGGCTTCGCCCTGGACGAACGGCGGCCCCCACTGGCGGGTGTCGTCGCCCCGGCCTGGCAGCTCGACCTTGATCACGTCGGCGCCGAGATCGCCGAGCATCATCGTCGCGTACGGCCCGGTCATCACCCGGGTCAGGTCGATGACTTTGATGCCCTTCAACGGCGCCGTTGGCTCGAAATCAGTCATGTCCCGCTTTCTGGGTGTGGTCGAATGGCTGTCATCACCGGCTGGTGATGTCCCGTCATCTCTGGAAAGCGCCATTGTATGCCGGAAAAACCAGCTTCACCGACCAGAAGGTCCACATCGTCTCGCCGCAGCGCTCGATACTCCGCAACATGAACGTCCGTTTGCCAGTCATGTCCATGCTGTTTGTGGACGAACATCGTCAGCCGATATGTCGTTGCGTCCTCAGACCAGTCCCACAACTGGAACACGACACTCCGTTGGTCGGCAAGCTCTCGGACTTGAGGCGGCGTGAGCCTGGGGCGATCCGTCAGGAGGGCATCGTAGTCACGGATGCCGACGATCAGGCGTCCACCGGGACGCAGCTTTGCGTGCATATTGCCAAGTGCGAGACGCATGTCGTCGTCAGTCATCAAGTGCGGAAGCGAGTTGTCGCAGGAAATCACGACATCGAAGGAGCCGGAAACCACCTGCGCGACGTGCCGCATATCCGCTTCGGCAAAAATCACCGTCACCCCGAAGCGGTCCGCTTCCCGGCGCGCCCGGGCGATGGATGCCGGGCTGAGGTCTGTGCCGAAAACATCGAACCCCTCCAGTGCCAGCCCGATTGCCTGGGTTCCGATTCCGCACGAGCAATCAAGCACCGTGCACGCTTCCCCGTCCAAGTTCTGGCTGCGTATCAGGTCCGCCAGCATACGTCCCTGGCGCCGAACCGCATTGTCCCAATCGGCATAGTTGAGGTGATAGTCTGCGGCCAGATGATCGTAGAACTGCCTGGTGTCCGCCATTGGTCATGCATCCTCAGTGGTCTATCCACACGGACATCCACCTTCGGTGGAACGCGCTTCGCGCAGGGATATCGTTCCGCTGCGCGTCGCTGCCTCGCACGCTCGGAGTGGCGGTTGTGTGGACGTCAAGCAGACTGCACATTTTCATCCGGGCGCCATTTTCCACGTTAGAAATAATTCACGGTGATCCCGCCATCGAC
>JBGTNF010000080.1:0-8285 GCA_041743205.1 Thermomicrobiales bacterium
GGGCGCCGTTTGCCGAGCCGTTTGAGCAGGCGGCCGTCGATCACCGCCATCCCGCCGATGATCAGCAGCATCCCGAGCAGCTGGATCGCCACCAGCTGCTCGTCGAGGAAGAGCGTGCCGAGAACGAGCGAGCTGACCGGGATCAGGAAGGTGACGAGCGAGGTGTTGGTGGCCCCCACCGTGGCCAGCAGCCGGAAGAAGATCATGTAGGCGAGCGCGGTGCAGATCGTGGCGAGGGCGATCACCGAAAGCACGGCGTCGGCTTCCCAGGTCGCGCTGCGCCAGGGCCGGTCGACCAGCAGTACCAGCGGCAGCAGGAACATGGTCGCCGCACACATCTGGCCGAACGCCAGCATCAGCGGCGTCTTGCCTTTCAGGCGGCGGCCGTAGATGCCGGAGAAAGCGTAGGAGACGGCGGCACCGACGATCGCCAGCTTGGCGAGTCCGCCGCCGGAGCCGAGTGCGCCAAGGTCCCGGCCCATGATGATCACCACGCCCGCCATGCCAAGCCCGATCCCGGCCGCCTTGGCGGGGTTCAGCTTCTCGTCGATGGTCCAGACGTGGGCCACGACCACGGTGAAGATCGGCACCGTGGCGGTCAGGATCGCGGCCAGCCCGCTGTCGATCCGGGTTTCGCCCCAGAAGATGAGGCTGTAGGGGATGGCGCTGTTGAGCAGGCCCATCACGAAGAAGCCTCGCCAGGCGGCCGAGTCGGTGGGGATCGGGATGCCGCGGACCCGGATCACGACGGCGAGGATGACGGCGGCGAGCACGACCCGGCCGAGGACCACCGTGAGCGGCCCGATGTCCTCGACCGCGACCTTGCCGAAGAAGTACGAGGCGCCCCAGACCACGCTGAGGGCGAGCAGCATCAGCCAGTCGCGGGAGGTCATGGCGAGCGAGGTTCTGGGAGGTAGCACGGTTGGCGGCATGGGGAATCGCAATCGGGACGTGGGGCGCCCGCTTCGTGCGAGCGGCTCCGCGGGTGAGAGCGTGGTGATGCCCAGACACAACGCCCGGACGGCGGCAATGTGAGATCGCCGCGCCGTGGCGCTGCTCGATGGCGCTGCTCGACGCGCTGCTACACTCGGCGGCATGAACTCCACCCGCGCCACCCCCGATTCGATCCGCGACCTGCTCCATGCCTTCGACGCCACGGCAAAGTTGCGCCGCGTCGAGCGGCCCGGCGAGGGACTGGCCAACGAGGTGTACTTCGTCGCCACGTCGCGTTCGGACCTCGTGTTGAAGGTGTTCGACGGAGAAACCGGGTCGTGGAAGCCGCACAAGGAAGCAGCGATCCAGGAGGCGATGCGCGCCGTGGGGGTTCCGGCGGCCGAGACGCTGCTCATTGACACCTCGAAGCAGGTCGTGCCCTTCGTGTATTCGCTGACCGAACGGATGGCGGGCGATTCCCTGTCGAACGTGCTGCCCATCTCAAGCGTGGCGGACACCAGCCGTCTCTACCGGCAGCTGGGTGACTACCTGGGGCGGCTGCATTCCGTTACCTTCGACCGTTTCGGCGATGTGTCAGGGCAAGGCGGCAATCTGGCCGTCGGCCCGGCGCGCGATCTGGAATGCGACGCCAATGGCCGGTTGCCGGGACCGTTCCCGACCTGGCAGGCGATGCACCGCGAAATCGTCGCCACCCGGCTGAGCCTGCTGCGGGCTACGGACTTTGCGGACCTCGTGCCCAGAACCAAAGCGTTCTTTCGCGCGAATGAGAGCCTGCTCGATATCGACGCCGTGCCCCGGCTACTGCACCTGGACCTCCACCCCGGCAACATCCTCGTCCGGGACGGCCGGATCGCCGGCATCCTGGATGTCGAGGAAGCGATCGCCGGCCATAACGAGTACGACCTGATGCGCACCGAGCTGGGCAACTTCCGGGGTCAGGATCCCGCGTACGAACGCGCCTTCATGGGCGCCTATACGGCGCACGTCGCGCTCGACGCGGGGCATCCGGAGCGGAAACCATTTTACGATGCGTCCAGGACGCTGGCCTGGATCCAGAGCCTGATCCTGGATGGAGACCGGCACATGGGAGAGCAGGCGGCCCGCGCCCATCTGGAGCGCCTCATCGCCATTCCGGGCGGCGCTTGACCTTGCCCCTGGGGGAAGCCATAAGGTAGGAAACGCCGGACGATGGCCGTCCGGAATGGAGGAGAAGGCGCATGGGGGACGATCGGGATCGGGAGCGCGAACGGGTGAGCCAGCCGCCGGATCCACGGCTGAGCATCGGCCAGTTCGCGCGCCGCTCACTGCTCTCGCCCAAGGCGCTCCGCCTCTACGATCGGCAGGGGTTGCTGGAGCCGGCGGAGGTGGACCCGGTGACCGGCTACCGCCGCTACCGCGAGAGCCAGCTGGCGAACGCCCGGCTCATCGCCCGGCTGCGGCAGCTCGACATGCCGCTCGCCGAGGTCGCCCGGGTCATCGCCGCCCCGGACGATCGGCGGAGCGACGTGCTGATCGCCTGGTGGGAGTCCGTCGAGCGCCGGGCCGCCGCCCAGCGTGACGTGCTGATGTCCCTGTTGATCAAGCTCGCCGGCAAGGAAAGGAACTTCGAGATGTTCGAGATCCGGGAACGCGATATTGCGGAACAAACCGTGCTCACCGAACAGCGCCACACCACCGTCCAAGGCCTGACCGATTGGCTCGACGATTGCATGCCGCGCCTGCACACGCTGGCCGCCGCCAACGGCCGCATCACCGGGGCGGCCTTTATCATCTACCACGGCGAGGTCAGCGAGGAAAGCGACGGGCCGGTCGAGGTCTGCATCCCGATCGACGCCGCGACCCTGGCCACCATCGGCGGCCCGACCCGGGTCGAGCCGGCCCACCACGAGGCCTACACCCGGATCCCGAAATCGATGGTGGAGTATCCGCAGATCATCACTGCCTACGACGCGGTCGAAGGGTGGATCACGACGCACGGCAAGCGGATGGCGGGCTCGCCGCGCGAGGTCTACTTCGCCGATTTCATGAACGCCGGGCCGGACGACGAAGTCGTGGACATCGCCTTCCCGATCGCATAGGCATGGCGCGCACCGGTAGGGGAGGCCCTTATGGCCTCCCGGATTGTGGTCGACCCATCTCTTCGAGGAGCACGACATGACCGACGGGCAGGCACCGACCTGGGCTGAACAACTGGACGCCTCCGCCGGGTTCGAGGTGCGGCCGATCCCGGCGGGGCGGAAAGGCGCGGGCGAGGGGAAGACGATGCTCTTCCCCTCGGCCCGGATGATGCACGACGAGATCCGGGCCATTCCCGAAGGCCAGACCGTGACGCCGAAGGAGCTGCGCGCCGAACTTGCCCGCCGGCACGACGCGAGCATGACCTGCCCGGTGACGGCCACGATAATGCTCCGGATCGTGGCCGAGGCCGTCAACGAGGCGCACGCGCAGGGGGCGCCGTTGACGGAGGTCGCGCCGGTCTGGCGGGTGCTCGACACGAAGGCGTCCGCCCTGCGCAAGCTCACCTTCGATCCCGGCTACCTCCTCGCCGAGCGCGAGCGCGAGCGGGAAGGGCGGACGGATTGACGGGTATCGAGGTCGGCAGTCCTCATCAGGCGACGCCCGGTCAATCGGGCGCCTGGTTGGCGTCCCCGAGGAACCACACGTCAGGTTCGTTCGCGGCGTCCGCCCGCTTCAGGATCTCCCGCAATTCGTCGGACCGGGCAAACAGCCACGCGCGTTCGTGGTTGTCCCATTCGAGGAGGATCAGCACCTCGTTTGGCGTGGAGACACTCCGAAAGAGGTGTCCGCGCTGGCAACCGTGGGCGCGGCGCGTGGCTTCCTGCTCGTCGAAACCCGGCTGCCACCGTTCGTAGTCGGTCACCTTGTGGCGGATGAGCAGCGCAGCCATCGAGTTCTCCCTCGGGTCAGATTCGTCGGATCGTCCCGTCGTGATGTGGCCCGCAGCGTCACGACGTCGCCAACGCCCCAGATCGGTTCACACCGTGGATCTGCCCCAGGCTGGCCGTTGCCTCGACCGGCGCGAACGGGTAGACCAGCTCGCCCTCGCCAACGTCGCCCGCGGTCGTCAGCGCCACCTGCGGTCCGCGGTCAGCGCCCTCCTGGAGCGTGACGGTGAGCGACGGCGTGTAGTGGGCAATGGGCGGGTCGACGAAACGGTAGCCGACGATCGAGCCGTCCTCGTCCATCTGAGGACGGATCTCGGAGCGAAAGCCGCTGGCGTCGAGCACCAACGCTCCCTCCCGCAGCGCCAGCGTGACCTCGCCTAGGTCAGGGTTGGCGTGGCGACCCAGGTACGGCGTCACCGCCTCCTGGTCGATTGGTCCAAGCTGGGCCTGGAGATCGGACCACACCTGGGCGACGCCGGCCAGGGCGGGTGGGACCAGGGCGTCGATCGTCGGCGGCAAGTCGAACAGCAACTCAAGCAGCCGCAACATCACGACGTTGCCGAACAGGGCCTGCTCAGCCCCGTTCGTCAGGATCACGATGCCGGCGCCCCCCTCCGGCAGGAAGGCGACCTGGGACGTGAAGCCGAGCGTGGCCCCGCCGTGCGAAACCAGCCGCTGGCCGCCAATCGCGCCGGATATCCAGCCCAGCGCATAGTTTTGCGCGAGAGTCGCCGTGATGGCGGGCGTTCCCGGCGGCGGGGGCGGGAGGGCCACCCCCGGCTGCCAGGTCCGCTCGATGTTTTCCGCCGACACGACACGCGTCCCGTCCGGGGCGATGCCGCGGCTGAGTTCGGTAACGATGTACCTGGCCATCTCCCGCGCGCTCGACCACAAGCCACCGGTCGGCGCGACCGGCGCGATCCAGGCGTCGTCCTCCAGAGGCGACAGCGGGTGGAACGATCCGGAAAGATCCTGGGCGTGGGGCGTGGCGTGGTCCTCATCACCTACTACGTCGGTCAGCGAGAGCGTCGAGCGCGGCATGCCGATCGGGTCCAGCACCCGCTCCCGCAACGCAATCGCGTAGGCGCGGGCAAGATCGTCCGGGGAACCGCCGTCCGCCACCGCCGCAGCGAAGCCTCCCGTGGCCACCATCTGGTTGTTGTACTGGTAGTGCTCGCCATAGGGCGTGGTCAACGGCAACGTCGCCATGTTGGTCACCACGAGTTCGGGGGTGAGCCGGTCGGGATCGAGGATGATCTCCCAGTCCCGCCGGGGGAGCCCGATGCTGGCGCTGAAGGCGTCGCTCAGGGTCAGCCGTGGCGTCAGGTCCGCATCCGCGACGGCGAAGTCTGGCAGGAGGTCGACCAGCGGCGTCTCCCAGCCCAGCCGTCCGGCGTCGACCAGGGTGGCCGAGAGCATCGAGCTGAACGACTTGGTGACCGATCCGATTCGGAAGAGCGTGTCGACGGTGACCGGCTCGGGACGACCGGTCTCCCGGACCCCGAGCCCTTGCAGGAAAGCGACCGCGCCGCCCTGGACAACGGCGACCGCCGCGCCGGGGATGCCCATTTCGGCGATCTTGGCGGCGACGTAGGCCTCGAACGTGGCCAGCCGGGCGCCGGTCAGGAGCAGCGGCGCCACCCCGGTCAGATCTGGCATGGTTTCGCCCGGTGGGGACGCGCTCGGAGTGGCATCCTGGGCCGCTGTCGGGCACCGTCCAAATCCGGCAGCGGCCAGCCCGGAGGCGGCGAGGCCGGCCGCGCCAGCTTGCAATGCGGCGCGGCGGGATACGCGCGGGTTGCCGGGATACGCGCCATCGTGATCGGATCGACACTTCTTCATCTCGGTCTCCCTGAGTCAGTGGTATGGCGGCCGGTCATTTCTCAAGCCGCCGAATGGTGCATGTCCGCTGGAAACCCGACATCCGGCGGATCGGTCATTCCGTCCGCGAGAACACCGCAATCGAGTCTGGGCCGACGGTCGGGAGTCCCAGCGCCGCCGTCGTGGCCGTGCCGGTTGGCCCGATCGTGAACTGCACGCCCAGCTGGCCCAGCAGCACCTCGCCGCTGGGCGGGAGGGGATAGGTGAACACGTCGCGGTCCCAATGCCGCAGCGCGAGGCGTGAGGGCAGCGGTCCGAGTTCGAGCACCAGGCCACCGTCTTCCTCCCGCACGATGAGGTTGCCGTAGAGGTCGTTGGCGTAGGAACCGGCATAGGCATCGAGCGGCAGCGGCGGGAAGGTTGCGGGAGGCTCTCCCGGGGGGAACGGCGCTACGGCACGCAACGCGTCGAGCCCCGCGTCCGTTTGGGCCTGGATGATGCTGACCCAATCCTCGGTCGCCTCGCCTTTGTCGACGATCTCGAAGAACGCCCTGGGGATCCCGTCGGAGAGCGCGTTGGGCCAGGCGTTGGTCAACACCACGATGCCCAGCCCGGCGGCAGGGATCAGGCTGACCCCGGTCCGGAAACCGCTGCTGAAATCCCCAATGTGATGCACATGGAGCTGGCCGCGTTCGTCGTAGTGCATCCGCCAACCTAGCCCGTAGAACAACGCCGGGCCATCGGCCGGATTCGGCGGCGAGCCCTCGAGGATTTGCGGCCGGCGGGTTTCCAGCAGCGGCGCGCTGGCCACCACTTCCTGCCCCTCGAACACGCCGCCGCCCAATTGCAGACGCACCCACTGGGTCAGGTCCCGCACGTTGGTGCTGACCCCGCCGGCCGGCGCCGCGGCGTCGCCCTCGGTGACGTCGCCGATTTCCCAGGCGCCGTCCCGCGTGCGGTAGTGCGGCGCCGCTTTGTTCGTCTGGCCCACGTAATCCGCCACACGGTAGCTGGTGGTGGACATCCCGAGCGGCGCAAAGAGCCGCGCATCGGCGAGGTCCTCCCACGTCTGCCCGGTCGCTATCGCCGCCGCGTAGGCCGCGACGGAAAGGCCCAGGTTCGTGTACGCGAAGGATGAGCGAAGCGGGGTGGCCGGCGGGATATGGCGCAGCCGGCGCACGCTTTCCTCGCGATCGTAGCCGAAGGTCGCGGTCAGGCCGTCCCCGGCGTAGCCGGGCAGCCCGGAGCGGTGGCTGAAGAGGTCTCGCAAGGTGACTTGCGACGTCCACCACGGATCGGCCAGCGCGAATTCCGGCAGGAGGTCGGCCGCCACGGCGTCCCAGGTCGTCGCGCCGTCGCCAACCACCGCGGCGACCAGCGTCGACGAGATCGACTTCGACATCGAGGCGAGCTGGAAGACCGTCTCCGGCGTGACCGCCTCCGCCTTGCCGACTTCGCGGACGCCGAAGGCCCGCTCGTAGACGACCGCGTCGTCGTACACCACGGCGACCGCCGCGCCAGGCACGCCGGTGCGCGCCATCGCGTCCTCGATCAGGCCGTCGAGTCTGGCCAGGGCGGCCTCGACCTGCTCAGGGGAGATCGCTGCCCCATCGACGCCCGCGGCCGGTGTCGCCTGCTGTGCCGATATCGTCGATCGGGGAATGGTCGCCACCGCTGTTGTGGCCATTGCCGCCTGGATCGCCCTGCGGCGTGAGTATCGGTGCGTCATCGCGTTCCATCCTAACTTGTCGTTTCGGCACATACCGGGTGGTGTGCCACCAGAGTCTCGATAACCTCGGCCCGCTCGCGAATCACTCGCCGGTTAATGGGCCTGGCACTGACCATTGCAGTCGGGATAGGTGGCGTTGCATTGGGCGCTCAGGGATTCGTAGGTTGTGTTGCAGAGTTCACACGCACGATGGGGTTCGTACCAGCACCGGCTGTACGGGCCACCAGGGATCGGACCCATCACGACATAGACCCACGAGTTATTCGGATGATCAGCATCAGGGCCGTTGTTTAGGACAATGCAATCAGTGGCGTCCTCGCAGTCGTCGATGAAGAGCGACGCCCGGCCAAACGTCTCGGGCAACGCGCTGTCCTGCTGCCCGGCGGCCACGTGGGTCAGGCCTTCCCCTTCGTACTCGGCCAAGATCGTGGCCCCGTAGGTCAGGATCCCGGACGCGTCGTCGTAGGTCGGCGCGAGAAGTTCGAGCACCACCACCTCCTCGGTCCCGTCATCGGTCTGGGTGACCAGCGCGGCGTTCGGGGGATTCGCAGGCGAAAAGCCGAGCCCATCGAGGAACGCCTCGGTCGGGGCGTTGCCGAAGATGCGCGCGGGCCGGTCCGAGAAGTAGACTGTGCCGCCGTGATGTCCTTCGAGCGTGAGCAGGTACTCGCCACCACCACCGGGCGTGGGCGTGCCGTCGGCAACGGGCGTACCCGCGTCGGGGTTGGGGGTGAAGGAGCCGGCGGTGGCGGTCTGGACGAAGAGGAAGGTGGTGTCATCGATCTCGTCTACGCTCGGCGTGGCCTCCTGGGCGGCGATACGCGAACCGGCGAGCCCGGCGGCGAGGCCGAGCCCGGTCGCCTGGAGCGCGGCGC
>JBGTNF010000081.1:0-3853 GCA_041743205.1 Thermomicrobiales bacterium
GCGCAACCCTCACCCACGGGAGGCCACACGGGGCCTCCCCTACGAGAATCCCGGTGATTGCAAGCCTTGGTCGAGGTACTTGAGGACCGTCACGGTCATGGTTTCCAGCCCGATCGCCAGCGATTCCTCGTCGATGTCGAAGCGCGGGTGATGATGGCCCCAGACGAGACCGCGCTCCTCATTCTTGCTGCCGACCTGGAACATGGCGCCGGGGCGTTCGAGCAGGAAGTAGGCGTAATCCTCGCCGCCCATCGACGGCGGAACCGTGACCACCTGTTCGGCTCCGACGACCTCGGTCGCCGCCTCGCGGACGAGGGCGGCCGCGGCGTGGTCGTTGATCGTCGGCGGGTAGCCGCGCGTGTACTCGAGCTCGACCGTGGCCCCGCCCGCTTCGGCCACGCCCTGGATCATGGCGGTGACCCGCTCTTCGGCGAGGTCGCGGACTTCCGGGGTGAGGGTGCGGACTGTGCCGCCGATGGTGGCGACGTCCGGTATGACGTTGAATGCCTCGCCGGCATTGAAGTACCCGACCGTGACAACGCAGCTCTCGATGGGATCGATATTCCGCGAAACAACCGATTGGAGGGCGTTGACGATCTGGGCGCCGATCACGATTGGGTCGACGGCGCGGTGCGGGGCGGCGGCGTGGCCGCCCTTGCCCTGGATCGCGGCCTTGAAGGAATCCGGCGCCGCCAGGATCGGACCGCCGGCGATGGTGATCACGCCCAGCGGTTGGTGCTGGGCCATGTGGAGGGCGAACGAGGCGTCGACGTGGGGATCCTCCAGCACGCCTTGCTCGATCATGCCCTTGGCGCCGCCAGGGAAGTACTCCTCGGAGGGCTGGAACAGGAGTTTCACTGTGCCGGAAAACTCGTCCCGGCGACCCATCAGCGTGCGGGCGAGGCCGAGGAGGATGGCGGTGTGGGCGTCGTGACCGCAGGCGTGCATGACGCCATCCGTTTGCGACCGGTACTCGACGTCGTTCTCCTCGTGGATCGGGAGGGCGTCCATGTCGGCCCGGACGAGCACGACCCGGTCAGCGCCGGTTCTGGTTCCGCGAACGAGACCGGTGATCCCCGTCCCGTTGATGCCGGTCCGGATGGCCTCGACGCCGAGGGATTGGAGCCGCTCAGCGACGAACTTCGCCGTGTTGAACTCCTGGAAGCCGAGTTCCGGGTTCTCGTGCAGGTAGCGACGATCGGCGACGAGACCGGGGAGGATTTCATCGATCTCGTCGTGCAGGCGAGTTGCGGTGACCATGAGTGCGTCGTCTCCTGAAGTTGCGATGGCGGGTCGGTTGTGGCCGTTCCTGCCGGGCACCATAGCAGAACCGGGCCATTCTGCGAATCGATCGGGTCGGTCACGCGCGGGCCGGGACCGGCTGACGAGGGTGGTAGCATGAGGCCATTGAACCCTCGCTTCATGCGCGGCACAACCCCGTTTTCGGTTGATATTGAAGGTAAGGGCATGACCGAAGAGGAAGCGACGGCGATCGCCTGGGATGCGATCGAACAGGTGGGCGGTTCGCGCTCGATTTACAGGAACCCGCGCCAGGCGTTCAGCGCCCACTCGCGCCGGATGGTCGATGTCCGCGAGCACAAGGTCGAGATTCGCTACGGCGAGATTTCGACGCCAGCCGTGGCGACCGTCAGCGGCTGGGTCTTCGAGATCCACGACGAGGACATCGAAGTGCTGATCCGCCCGCCGAAACCGCGTGAACCGCGTGCGCCGTCGTAGGGCTGCCGAGCTTGTCTCGGCCCTCGGGACCCCATTTGCCACGAGGGCCGAGACAAGCTCGGCAGCCCTACGAAACAACCGATTGCGCGGGCCGGCACACGGGCCGGCCCCTACGAATGACGTTCGGTTCGCGCCTCGTCCGGCGGGGCGTCGCAGGGCTCGATGTGCCAGATGACTTCATCGCCGCCGTGCCAGACCAGTTCGCCGACGAAGTCCGCGAGCTTGGTTGCCGCGACGTAATACGTGTTCTCGTGTGCCATGATCCGTTCCGTTTCGAGCCGGGTCACGACCCGGTAGTACGGCGGACGATTGGCGAGCGCTTTGTCGAGCGGATCGCCGTGCCGGTAGTGGTACCGGCTGCCCTGGGACACGCTGGCCCAGTCGACGTCCGCCCAGCCGCTGCCGTCCGCGTTATCGGGTATCCAGAATTCGGGCCGGTCGTGATTCTCCGACATCACCCGGCCTCCAGGCGCCGGTAGCGGCCCTCGTAGCTCAGGAGCGGGTCGTCCGAATCCGGTCCCAGCCCGCCGTCTGTGAGGTTCAGGAGCAAGAGCACATGGTCGCCTATCTCCTGGCGTGAGTCGACGCGTCCGAGGCGCCAGGCCGACGCGGCTTCGAGGATCGGCAACCCGCCTTCGATACGATGTGGGACCCCGCCGAACCCAGCGTCCGGAACCGGGGCGCGGCCGGCAAACCGCTCGGCGAGGAACTCGTGGCTCGAATCCAGCAGGCTCACGCCAAGATCGGCCCCCACCTGCGCGAGTTCCTGAAACGAGCCGGATGCCGCCAGCGCGACCGCGAGGATCGGCGGCTCTTGCGACACGACCATCAGCGAGGTGACGGTGACGCCCCGCAGGGAGCCATCGCCGTCACGGGCAGTAACGACGGCGACCCCGCTCGCCCAGCGGCGGCGGATTCCTGCCGAGAAGTCGGCCGCTGAAACCAGCGCCGGTCCCGACGATCGCGTTCCGGCTCCGTGGACGATGCCGCCGCCGCTCCGGTTCGGCCCGTCACTCGTCGGCACGGCGGTCCAGGTCTTCCAGCACGGAGCGGGCGTATTCGACGATCAGGTCGAAGGCGCGGTCGTGGGCGATCGGGCGTTCACCGGTGGCCCGGTCGCGGACGGTGATTTCGAGATCGTCGTGCAGCCGGAAGTGTCGCCAGGTCTCGGCGGACGGCTGCATGTCGATCTGGAGCGCGACCGCGACATCCTCCGGCGAAAGCGTGTTCAAGTGTTCGCGGATGTCGTTCAGCGGCATCCGCTCGTCCTTGAGCTTCTGGATGTAGCGCAACCGCAACAGGTGGTCCGCGTCGTACACCGCGGTGGGTCCGCGTCCGTAGGCAGGTTGCAGGAGGCCCTGGGAGATGTAGTAGCGGATAGTACGGGCGGTGACGCCCGAGGCTTCTTCCAAATCCGGCATCGTGTAACGGTGGGGCTGGGGCCGTTCATAGCGGCGGACGCTGCCGGGCGGCAGCCGGCGGTTATCGTGCATGGCGGCGCACTCCCGATGGATCGCGGCCTTCAGCGGTCACGGCTGGTTGCTGTCCTAATGGCATGGCGCAGAATTTCATCCCCGTAGAATACGCTACGGGGCACGCAGGTTGGCGCTTCATCAACGTCCGCGACAACGAACGGATACGATCGGAAATGGAAACCGCAGCGTTGGTCTGGTTTGGTATTGCGGGCGGCGCTTTCGCCTTCGCGGTGTCGCTGCTGTTTCAGCGATACGTGCGGAAGGCGCCGCAGGCGATGCAATCGCGCGGCTCATTCGCGATGTTCGCGGCGATCATGGTGCTGTTCGCGATCGGCGCTGTGGTTGCCGGCATCGCCGCCAACGGGGGTTGACCGCGCCCCTCACGAGTCGCCTTCACCTGATCCGGATGGATGGCGACGGCGCTCCACTTCGCGCTACCCGGCGCAGGATTCATGTTATGTTACAAGACGGTTGCCGGAAGGCTGACCCGGCTGCGACCTTCCTGCATTCCTCGACAATCGAATCGGCCGAAAGGATGGCATGTCCCATTAGCGTCCTTGCCCGTCACCTTGCCGCCCCGCTTCGTCGATACGGACCCTACCTGTGGCTCGCCCTCATCCTCGGGCTCGCAGTCTATTTCG
>JBGTNF010000082.1:0-8071 GCA_041743205.1 Thermomicrobiales bacterium
GTGCCCAACTCCCCGCGTAACCAGCTCTTGGGAATGTGCGCCCGAACTGGCTCGACCCCGAAGGGGCGTCCGAGGCGGAATTGAATAAGCGGACCCTCACCAACCTCTACAACGCCCGGCCCACCTGGCTCCTCAACGCCCACGCCGCGCTCGACCGCGCCGTCTGGGCCGCCTACGGCTGGGACGATCCCGTTCCGGCGGAGGTCGACGAGGACACGATCCTCTCCCGCCTCCTGGCGCTCAACGGCGAGCGGGCGACGAGGTAGGGCGATTCGATCCAGTCATCGGCGGGCAATCAGGCTGCCTCAGCATCCAACGGTCGGCGAAAGTCATGATCCCCCAGCAACAGCAGCCCCAGCACACCCGAAATGGCCAACAGCGAACCCCCGGCCCAGAACAGCGGTTGGACGCCCATCGCATCCACCACGATCGCGCCAATCGCCAGCGACAGCAGCCGCATCGCATTCCACGAGACGTCCAGCAAGGTGAAGACCCGCCCGCGCACGCGATCGGGAACGGCGCCCTGCACGGTGGAACTGAAGACCACCATCCCCGTTGATGTATTGAGCCCATAGACGAACAGGATGAGCAGGGCGACCGGAAGCGGTGCGAAGATGGCGATCAACACGTCACCGACACCCCGGACGATGTACGGCACGAAGAGCCAGCGCGCATCCCGGTAATCCGAGGCGAATGTGTTCGGGATCAGCGGTCCCAGCAACGCCCCAACGCCGATCGCGCCAACGAGCCAGGCGAACCCGGCTGGTTCGAGATTGAGGTGGCGTTCCGAAAGAACGACGAGCATGGCGCCGGTGGCGCCGACCGCGAAGGACGCCAGCGACTGCACGATGAGCAGCCGGGAGACGAGCCGATCGCCAACGGCATACCGCAAGCCTTCGCGGGCATCGGCCAGGTATCGATCGAGCCCACGTTTGGTCGACTGGTCCAGCTGTCCGGCGTGAGGTGGAATGACCAGCCGCACGATCAGCAGGGCCGACACGGCGAACGTTGCGGCGTTGAGGATGAATGCCGATTCGGTGCCGATGATGGCGATCATTCCTCCTGCCAGTGCCGAAGCCACGATCTGCACGAGCCGGGCGGTTGACCAGGAAACCGAGTTTGCGGCAAGGCGTTGCTCGTCCGTGGTGATGGTGGGGATGACCGCCTGGACCGTCGGGTTGAAGAACGTATTGCCGGCCGCCACGCCAGTGGCGACGAGGTAGGCGTGCCAGGCTCCCTGCGGCCAGACCAGGGAGAGCACCAAAGCGGCCCGGAGCACGTCGGCGCCGATCAGGACCGCTTTCCGGTTGAAGCGGTCGATGAAAACGCCCGCCACGGGGCCAAGCAGGAGCACTGGAACCACTTCGGCGGCAACGAGGATGGCGACCGCGATCCCCTGACCGGTGAGTTGAAACACCAGTACGACCAGCGCGATGTAGTGCAAGGTGTCCCCAAAACCGGACACCAGCTGGGAGAGCCAAAGGGGGAAGTAGGATGGGCTCCGCGCCACATCGACATAGGATTGAAAGACATTGGCAAAACGTCGAACTATCATGGCCGCCATGATAGAACGTTGCCCGTGGGGCAAGGTCAATGCAAGGCGTGAGGAAAACGGCGATGGAGACTTTTTCAATTGGACGGGCTGCCATCGATGTGGGCGTAAGCACCAGAGCGATTCGACTGTGGGAAGCCCGGGGACTTATCCCGCCAGCACAGCGCACCGCGTCACGCTACCGGCTGTATTCGGAAGCGGATCTGTCGTCGATGAAGTTCATTCGGCAGGCCAAGCTGCTTGGCTTAACCCTTGGCGAGATCAAACGCATCCTCGAAACGAGACAGGCCGGGACCGTGCCTTGTGACGAGGTTCGGCGCCTGATCGACCGGCGGGTTGCGGACATCGATTGCACAATCGCCGAACTGACGCGATTGCGAGCGACACTCGACGTGGCCAGGTGTCACAGCCAGACGCCAGCGATGGATCCTGCCAGCAACGGTGTCTGCCTCATCATCGAAACCGCCAATCCACTCGATTCTTGATGAGGTTGGCCGCAAGGCGCCGCACGCATATCACCAACTCACTGTTCCATCGCAAGTGCCCAGATGTCGCTCGGGCCCATCGCGATACCGTCTCGAAAAAGGGATACGTTTTCGAATGCAAACATCGCTCGGAGTTGCAGATTGCTGTCGCCTGGTCCTGCAAGATTGCCGTGGGCGCAACCGGGACGGAGCTGAAGAAGCGGACTCTGACCAACGTCTCCAAGGTGTGGCCCACCTGGCAACAGCACGCGGACGCGCACGCCGCGCTCGACCGCGCCGCCTGGGGCTGGGACGATCTCGTTCCGGCGGAGGTCGATGAGGACACGATTCTCTGGCGGCGGCTGGCGCGCAAGGGGAGCGGGCAGGGGGTAATCCCCCGCCCGCTCGCCACGGATGACGCCGACGTGTGCTGACCTGCGGCGCCACATCGCTTGACCGAAAGTTGAGGGTTACGCCTCGGGCGTGGCCGAGGCCGCGAAATCGGCCGGGTCGTAATCGTTCACGGCCAGCACCGGGGCCGGGCAGTTGACCACGAAGCTGACCGGATCCGTTTCGGGAACGCCCATGAAGACGGTCAGATCCCCAGCTGCCTCGTGCTCCAGCACCTCGGCCTCGCTGGTCAGCACCACGGGCTCCACGCCGTCGTTCCAGGCGATGGTCTTGTGTTCCCAGAACGGGCTCCAGATACCCTCGCCGGCGGTGGAGTTGAAGACAGAGGGTTGACCGCCCATCGCTGCCGGACCGGGCAGGCCTGGCATGAAGACGTAGATTGGCGCGGTGGCGCCGACGTCGATCAGGGCCTGGGTTGCTTCCGACGTGACCACGCCCATCGGCTGGGACATCGGCTCCAGGCTCGTATCGGTCGCGATGTAGCGGCTGCCGGGATAGCACTGGTGCAGCTTGAACGTCACCTGGCCATTCTCCAGGTCCGGCTCGTCGACCAGCACGCCCGGACCCAGCGGGTTGACGAGATCCGGATCGACTGCCAGCCCGCCGTCTGGCCAGAGCACCAGCGGGTAGTTGACGATGATATCGGTGGCTTCCACATCGACCGTCCCCGCTTCGGCGCCCTGGAGGATCGCATCTTCGGATGCCATCAGGGCGGTATCGCCGGTGAACGACACGTTATGGACCAGGAACGCCGGGGTGAACGTGGTTTGCCCGGGAACCGTACTGACCACGGGGCGCTGTTCGTCGACGCCGCCATCGAACAGGTAGATGTTGCCATAGCTGCCTTCGGCATCGAGGGCGTTCTTGAGCAGCGGCACGTAAACGAGACCGTTGGCCTGTGCGAAGGCATTGTCGCTGGCGTCGGTGCGGATGAACCAGGCGTCTCCGCCGTCGTGGAAACCAGGATGCAGCGCGAGCGTGACGGAACCGAAATGACCTTCCCAGCGGCCGTTCGCTTCGAGCTCGAAATCGATGACATCACCCACGATGACCTGGGGTTCACTGGCGGCTGGCGACGAGTCCTGCGCGAGCGTTGGCGCCGCGCGTCGAAGATGGGCGGCGCCCAGGGCAAGACTGGTCACTCCGGCGGCGGAAAGCCTGGCGGCGGTCCGGCGACTGAAACCAGGATGATGGTTGGCGAGGATCTTCATGCGACCTCCTTCGCGCGGTGAGTGACCGCGCCTGTCTGTACCGTCGCTTGACGGGCTTGTCGTCCAACCATAGGGCTCCATGACTGGAGATGATGTAGTCACGCTTACAAACTCTTTCCTGGCACAGAGGTTGGGGAACGGGTGAGAGGTCCGAAGGTATCGCTCCGGCGTATATGCAGGTGCCTGACAGTGAGATGTTCGCCTTGATCGGGCGGTAATGGAAATCTTCACGGCTACGCGCCGTTCGTCCGGGGGATGCCGAGATGGCTCATACGCTTTCGCGCCGATGGCCGCGGACGCTCTTTTCACCGGACAGGCAGTCAACCTCGGCGGATGCAGCTCAACCATCGACGATGGATGGGAAACTTGCATTCCTGCGTGAGAACCGGATTTTTGCCGGGATCTCCGATGCCGAGCGATGGTGGCTGGCGAACAGTACGACGATGGTGACCTACGATCGCGGCAGCGTGTTCCACATGCCCGACCAGAAGGGGGAGGTGCTTTTCATCCTTAAGCGTGGGCGGGTGAACCTGTTCCGGATCGCGCCCGATGGCCGGAAGCTCATTACCACCCAGCTTCACCATGGAACCGTGTTCGGCGAGATGGCGATGTTCGGCCAAGGCTTGTATGGGTGTCATGCCGAGGCTGCCGCCGATTGCCTGATTTGCGTGCTGAGCCGGCCCGACCTGACTGGGCTGGTGATGCGGAACCCCGTGGTGGCGCTCAACCTGCTGGAGGAACTCGGCGTACGGTTGCATGCGTGCGGGTCGGAGCTTGAGTCGCTCGCCTTCGGCAGTGTTGCGGCAAGACTCGCCGGATTCCTCCTGGACGAGGTGGACGCCTTCGGTACGGTGCTGGGGCTGAGCCACCAGGATATCGGCGAACGCCTCGGCATCTACCGGGAAACCGTGAGCCAAACCCTGGGACGTTTCCG
This sequence comes from Thermomicrobiales bacterium, assembly GCA_041743205.1. Taxonomy (GTDB): domain Bacteria; phylum Chloroflexota; class Chloroflexia; order Thermomicrobiales; family UBA6265; genus JACCYX01. The sequence goes on from JBGTNF010000082.1 coordinate 4,573, forward strand.
CAACGAGGGATTGGTGGCGGTGGAAACCCGCCGGATTCGGCTGCTCGATCCGAAACGACTTCTGGTTATCGCCCAGCTTTGACAGGCGGGTCAGCCGCACGTGGTGCATCGCCTTGCACCTTTTCCACCTGGCTCCTCAACGCCCACGCCGCGCTCGACCGCGCCGTCTGGGCCGCCTACGGATGGGACGATCCCGTGCCCGTCGAGGTCGACGAGGACACGATCCTGTCGCGGCTGCAGGCGCTCAACGGCGAGCGGGCGGCAAAATAGCGCGATATCACCTGGCTCCTGCCACCGGCGTCGCCATCTGGGGAGAGACGTGGAAATATGGTGTGTTTTGCGGGGTCCCCAAGCGCAAGTGAGCACGTCGGGGACGGAGCATGGTTAGGCAAACTGGGCGGTTTGCGTCCGGAGCCTATTGCGCCATGTAGAGAACGTCGTTCGACCGTCGAGCAGGAATAATGTATCGGTTGGGGCGTCCGGCATGAGTTTACCTACAACAGCTGAGGCCATCATCATTCTCGCGCTCGTTTTCGTTCCGGGGGTTATCTTTGGATTACTTATTCGACGGGCCATTTCCCATTTCCCTGCCCAAATGGATGCCCGTCAGGTCATCGTTATGGGCGCCTTTGGGCTGTTCCTGCACACCCTCGTATTCCCGTTTGGTACGCGATTCGTCGTCGGTTGGTACGACGAGGGCAGGATCGAAGAACATTGGCTCGCCTCGTACATCTGGTTTGTGTTCACCATATTCCTGTGGCCTATCGTCGTAGGGATTGTCCTCGGCAAACTCATCAAGATGGAGTGGGTAGATGCGCAACTGGACAAGGTGGGGCTGAGTCATGTGGATCGGACACCGAGTGCATGGGACTGGACCATTGACCTTCGTGAGTCCCGATGGGTTCGCGTCCATCTGCGCGATGGAAGCACTATCGGAGGCTTCTACGGCACCTCCTCATTTGCATCTCTGCACACCTCGCAGAGGGATATATACTTGGAGCAGGTGTGGTTTCTTGACGAAGAAGGCGAGTTCGACGCCGAAATGGTCAACACCGATGGCGTATGGATAGGTCATGAGATGATAAGCCACATCGTATTGCAGATTGGAGAAGATTGATGAGCGCTGCAAAACTGTCAACCAACGCCGCGATCACCCCAAGATCGAAACCGGATTCGGGCAAGCGAGGAACTCAGCCCAAAACGGTCGTAGGCAAAAACCCCCCCCCAGCGCAGCCAAAGCCCGCCAAAACCTCGACCGACGCAAACGCATCGGTGGGAAAGTAGGACGGGTTGCTCAAGAGTTTGCTCTTGTTGGCGGGCAATAGAGGCGGTCGTATTGCCCTTGATGAAGCCTGACCGCTTCGCCGTGCCTGGCTCGATCCCAAGGGCGTGACGGACCCTCACTACCCTGTACAATGCCCGGCCGCTTGGCTCCTCAACGCCCACGCCGCGCTTGACCGCGATCGGGTGGGCCGAAGCTCGATCGCGGCCGGCCGTTGATCCAACTCGTGCCCAGGTGCGTAGCACCGTCCGGAGAGCGTGTACCATGAGGATTCACTCGTGACGTGCAGGCGCCGGGCCCATACCAACACTCCACTACGACGGACGGCCCTGTAGCCGATCTCCTCGAACCGGGCGACCCATGTGGGTGCCCGAAGGAACTGACGACCATGGCGTCGCGTCCCGATCACACCGCCGAACCTGCCGGGGAGCGCCACTGGCCCGAAGCCATGTTTCGCGCCCTCGTGCAGCAGGCCTCGGACATCATCACGATCCTCGATGGCAACGGCATCGTCGTCTACGAAAGCCCGTCCAAATCTGCCGTGCTTGGCTACACCCCGGACGAACTGGTGGGTTCGGACCCGTTCGCCCTCATTCACCCGGACGACGCGCCGGCGATCCACACCCTGTTTCACGAAGTCGCTGGCGAACCAGGCCGCCGCGCCGCCGCCCGCTTCCGCTTTCGCCACAAGGATGGCTCGTGGCGATGGATGGACGTCAACGGCGTCAACCTGCTCCACGATCCCAACGTGCGCGGGATCGTGGCGAACTCCCGCGACGTCACCGCGAACCACCTGTTGGAGGAGCAGTTGCGGGAGCGGCAACGGCACTACCGCGAACTGCACGAAGAAGCCCAGCGGCAGGCGCGCGAACTGGCGCTCCTGGATGAAGTCCGCGTTGCCCTCGCCCACGACCGGGAACTCACGGATCTCATCCGCACCGTGGTCGACGGCATTGCCCGCACGTTTGGGTATTCGCTTGTCAGCCTCTACTTGCGCGACGGCGAGGTGCTGACCCTGCAGCACCAGGTGGGCTACGACCAGCAGATCGAGCGCATCCACATCTCGGAAGGCATCGCCGGGCGGGTCGTCCGCACCGGCGAGCCGATCCTGCTCTGCGATGTCCGGGACAACGCCGAATTCCTGGGAGCCATTCCCGGCATCGTCTCCGAGATTTGCGTGCCGCTGCACGACGAAGGCCGGGTGGCCGGGTTGCTGAACCTCGAAAGCACGGTCGAAGAGCCGCTGACGGCGGCGGATCTGGACCTGCTGGTCGCGCTCAGCCAGCACATCAGCGTGGCCATTGGCCGGGCGCGGCTCTACACGGAGCTGCGGCGGAGCGAGGCCCGCTTCCGGGCCCTGGCCCAGCACGCGGCGGACATGATGTCGGTGCTGGATGGGGATGGGCTCCAGACCTACGTGAGCCCCGCCTACGAACATATTCTTGGCTACCCGCCGGACACCCTGATTGGTCTCCCCCTGTGCGTGATCGGCTTTCCCGAGCCGGGCGCGGCCGACCCGCTGGAGTTCGCCACGCTGGCCGGGTTGCCGGAAAGCGCCAACCGCTTCGAGGCGCCGGTCCGGCATCGCGATGGATCGCTGCGCTGGCTGGAAGTGATTGCCGTCAACCGGCTCGACGATCCCGACCTCCGCGGCATCGTCGTCACCTCCCGCGACGTCACCGAACGCAAGGCGTTCCAGACCCGGCTGTGGCATCAGGCGCATCACGATCCCTTGACCGGGCTACCGAACCGGGCCTTGTTCCTGGAGCGCCTGGCCCAGGCGCTCGACACCATGCGAACCCGATCGGACGGCCAGGCAGCCGCGCTCCTGTTCCTCGATTTCGATGGGTTCAAATCGGTCAACGACCGCTTCGGGCACCACGCCGGGGACGCCCTGCTCGTTCTGGCCGCGGAGCGCTTGCGGCAAACCATCCGTCCATCCGACCTGATCGCTCGCTTCGGCGGCGATGAGTTCGCGGTGCTCCTGGACCCGGAAGCCGATCAGGCGTTCGCCACCGAGGTTGCCGGGCGGATGGTGGGTCGCCTGGCCGCGCCATTCGACATCGACGGCCACCCAGTCTCGATCACGGCGAGCGTGGGAATCGTGGTCTCGCCGGAAATCACCGCCCTGCGGGATGTGCTGCGGGCTGCCGACGCGGCCCATTATCGCGCCACGGCGGCAGGCCGGGGCGCGATCGCCGTGTTCGACCCGGGCCG
>JBGTNF010000083.1:0-3287 GCA_041743205.1 Thermomicrobiales bacterium
CGTCAGCTACCTTCCGGGCGAGCGCGGCCGAGGCCCGGTTGAGCTCGTAGGTCATCTCGCCGAGGCCGTACTCTTCGGCCTTGATGAGGCTGGAGCCGAAGGTGTTGGATTCGAGCACGTCGCAGCCCGCTTCCATAAACGAGGCGTGGATGCTTTCGATCACGGACGGCTTGACGATCGAGAGGTAATCGTTGAACCCCTCCTTGCCGCCGTAGTCTTCCGGGGTGAGCTGCATGTTGAGGATGGTCGCGCCCATCGACCCGTCGTAGATGACGGGGCGGCTGTTGACCAGGTCGAGGAAGGGGGTTCGGCTCATGGGGCGGAGATCTCCGGCGCGAGGGGGCGACTGCCTGTTCACCGGCTGATTGTAGCCCACAGGGCCAACGTCTCCCCTGGCCGAGATGGGGGATGTCCTGCCGGTTGCGGCTTGATGATCGCGTCGCTTCTCAACTCCGTCATGCCGATCTACCCTTGCGGGCTGCTCGGCATCCCGGTTGGTCCTCGGCTATCGCTGCCGTTTCCCTCCCGCGTGCATGGCGACGATAGGCCAAAAGCAGCGGAGCGAGCCGGAACTTGCCCGGTCACTGTTGCACTGGCAGGCGATGCGACGTCTGGCGGGCGGCGGCAGGAACTCGATCCCGTACCGATAGCCGCAGCCCGGCAACGGCACGCCCGCACGTCGGTAGCAGGGGGGACCGTTCAATCCACGCAGCGGCCCAGGCCCTTCGCCGGGCTGGCCGAGCATTGACAAAGGCACATGGGAACCCAAGAATGGGTATCGAGGGACACATGTTCAGGCGGGCGCCATGGATGGCGCTTGGAACCCGGAATCTTGGAGCATCGAGGCGCCGCGCCGGATGGGCCGTGTAGACCAGGCCACGTCCAACACCCAAGGAGGCCGCATGGACGGTCGTCGCTTCGATTCCCTGACCACGGCGATCGCCCGCCGCCGCACCCGCCGGTCTGCCGTCCACGGCGCCGGAGCCGGGCTGGCCGCCTTTCTCGGCAGCGTTGCCGGCTTTCGCGGCGCGGTGGCCCAGGATGCCACGCCGGCTGCCGATCCCAGCCACCCCACCTTCCTGTTCGTCCAGACCGCCACCGGTGGTCGCTTCACGCCCAATTCGCTTGTCGGCACGCCGGTCGTGGAGGGCACGCCGACGCCCGGCAGTGGAGCCGAGTACCTGCTCACCCTGGAGGGGCACCACGGCGGCACGATCTACTTCTCCGACCGCCCGGACCGCATCTTCGGCGACACCCCGACCCAACAGTTCCTGGATGGGTTGGGGTTCTCCCCGACCAACCCGCCCAACGCCGCGCTGGTGACCCAGGGTGACGGAGAGGAAGAGGTCATCGTCCTCGAGCTCGTCGCGGCAGCCTACGACGAAGCGTCCGGCTCCCTGACCTACGGGGCGACCATCCTCGGCGAGTTCGCGGGGGAGTCGTTGACCCAGGTTGCTGCCGATCAGGAAGCCGGGCTGCCGCCGGAAACGTTCGGCCGGGCCAGTCTCTTCATCGACGACTGTGTGACGCTGGTGAACTGTATCGTCCGCACACCAGACTTTCATGTCTACATCATCGGCCCCCTCCCGGGCGGCCCCCAAAAACTGTGCTGGGATCCAGCGACCGACCTCTGCTCCACCTGTACCGGAACCATGGCGGACCTGGAGGCGCTGTGCAACCGGACCTACCCGGATTGCCTGGATCTCTGCACGCCCCACTACCTGTACTAGCCTGCACGCGGGGGACCACGCGGCGATCCTGGACTGGCGGAAGCAGTCCAGATGCGGGCATGCCAACGAGCTTCCATGGCTCGCCCGCCCCCGCAATGCATGGACGACGCCGCCTGGACCGGCGTCAGATTGGGTGGAAGCCTCGTTTCGTACGGTCGCGGCAGCGACGGGATGCCTGTCTCGAACGGAGTCGCCCGTCACTGGTGGCTCTGCCGACCACCAGTGACGGGCGCGAGACGCCCGCCAAACCAGGCGAGGATCAGATGAAGATCACGGGCATCGAGGCGGAAGTCTTTCGGATTCCCTATTCCGGCGAGGTCTGGCCGGCCTGGTCGCCGGGCACGCGCTGGAAGGAATCGGCGACCACCCTCTACCGCGTCCACACCGATGAGGGGATCACCGGCATCGGGGCCAGCCGGGGTTCGCCGGACGTGGTCCGGGACATCGTCGGCCCGCGCCTGGTGGGCGAGGACCCGTCCCGGATCGAGCCGATTGTGCGGACCATCATCAATTCGGCCGGCGGGTGGGCGGCAGTGCCGATCGCCTGCGGGATCGAGACCGCCCTGTGGGACCTGATGGGCAAGCGGGCCGGGCTGCCGCTCTATCAGCTGTGGGGCGCCCACCGGGACCGGGTCAAGGCCTACGCCAGCCTGGTCGAGACGCGTCCCCACGAGGTCCGCGCCGAGGACGCCCTGCGCCTGCTCGACCGCGGCTACCGTGCGATCAAGCTGCGGCTCAAGGCGGCCACGATCCGGGAGGACATCGCCCAGGTCGAGGCCGTCCGCAACGCCGTCGGCGACCGGATGGAGATCATGGTCGATGCCAACCAGGCGCAGGAACCCGGCACCGCCGGCAGTGAGAACGACGTGGTCTGGGGCTTCGACCGGGCGCTGGCGACCGCCCGCGAGCTACATGCGCTCGGCGTGGTCTGGCTGGAAGAGCCGCTCGGCCGCTACGAATTCGACAACCTGACCCGGCTGGCGGCGGCCAGCGACCTGCCGATCGCGGGCGGCGAGAACAACATCGGCCTGCACGAGTTCAGGCTCCTGATCGACCGCGATTGCTACGACGTTATACAGCCGGACGCGCTGGTTTGCGGCGGGTTGAGCATGCTGCGCAAGGTGGCAGCCTACGCCCAGATGCACCACCTGCCGATCGCGCCGCATCACGGCGGCAACGGCTTCGGCATCGCTGCCCACCTGCACCTCTGCGCGTCGATCGCCAACGCGACCTACCTGGAGTTATTGCAGGACCCGCCGGCGCTCGAGGTCGAGGAGTTCCAGGGATTGCTGGCCACGCCGCTGACCCCGGACGCCGAGGGTTTCGTCCGCCTGCCGGACGGACCCGGCCTGGGCGTCGAATTGAACGAGCGCTGGACCCGCGTGGCCTGAGTGCTTCGTCGAATGTATTCGTGGGCGGTCGCAGCACCTCACCCACCGTCATTCCGAGCTGCCCCTGCGGGCTGCGAGGAATCTCCCGCCGAAGGCGGTATCGTGGGTCCGCCAGGCACCAGTACCGGCTATCGCTGCGCTGCGCCGGGGGATCCCTCGTTCCTCG
>JBGTNF010000084.1:0-3931 GCA_041743205.1 Thermomicrobiales bacterium
GTCCCGCTCGCCGAGGTGCAGGGCCCGGTGGTGCAAGGGAAGGTCGCTGGGATAATAGGCGACGATACCGCCGGCATTGACGATCACGCCCTGGATCCTGGTGCGCTGCCAGTGCTCGCGCCACCAGGCGCCGTCGTAGCGGATCGGGTCAATCTCGGTCAGGTTGGTCTGGCCCCAGCGCAGCGCGCGCCGATGCCAGGGCGTGGTTTGGGGTGTGGTTGTTTCAGAGGGCTGCATGAACGCTCCATTGTTTGAAGGTCGCCAGATAGACAATCGATGGCGCCGACATCGTAGGGGTCAACCTGTGTGTTGACCCGACCTCCGCAACCGCGTTCCAGGGTGTTGGCCCGGATGCCGAATAACGCAAGCCTCCTGTTCGCCCCTATCCGGGCGGCTCCGTTCGACACAGATTCGACAAGCATGCGGTTGGCCAGACCCAATACCCGGTCGAAGCAGGTCCGCCCCTACGATATTCATGTCGAACATTACGGGCATTCGTAGGGGCGGTACCTGCATCGACCGCAATCGGCATCTTCGCCACCCGGTTCTTGTCGATGCTGTGTTCGCCCGGTTCTTGCCGGGCAGAGCGGTGCCCAAAGCCCGCCGCACCGCCTTATTTCAGGCCGGTCAGGACGATGCCGCGCAAGAAGTACTTCTGGGCAGCGAAGAAGACAAGCACGACCGGGATGATCGACACCGTCGCCGCCGCCATCAGCACGCTGACCTGGCTGAAATACTCGCCCTGGAACAGCTTGAGCGCCACCGGGAGGGTTTGCAGCTCGGGCGAGTTGAGGAAGATCAGCGGCCCGAACAGGTCGTTCCAGGAATCGAGGAAGGTGAAGATCGCGACCGCGGCCAGGGCCGGCATCACTTGCGGCAACATGATCCGCCAGTAGATCTCGAAGCTCGACGCGCCGTCGAGCCGGGCGGCGTCTTCCAGGTCCTGCGGGATTTGCTTAAAGAATTGCCGCAGCAGGAAGATCGCGAACACCGAGTGCAGCACGCGCGGCACCCAGAGCGGGAAGTGGGTATCCACCCACCCGATCTCCCGATAGATGATGTAGAGCGGGATCAGGGTCACGATCCCCGGCACCATCAGCGTCGAGAGCAGGATCGAGAACGCGAAATCCCGGCCCCGGAACTGCATCCGGGCGAAGGCGTAGGCCGCCAGCGAGGTCACGAACAGCACGCCGACCACGTTGAACGCCGCCAGCTTGACGCTGTTCCAGAGGAAGCGGGGGATCACTTCCCACACGTCGCGGTAGTTCTCCCACTGGAAGTCCCGAGGGAAGAACGTCGGCGGCGTGACCATCACCTCGCTTTCGGTCTTCAGCGAGGCGGTGATCATCCACGCCAGCGGCGCCAGGAAGATGACCGCGAGCACGGTCATCAGGGCGTAGAAGAAGAGCTCCGTGCCGAACCCGCGCAGCTTCCGGTTGCGCCGCAGGCGCTCGTCCGCGTCGGTGGTGTCCTGGATCCGCATCGAACGGGCCATTGATTACTCCGTGTGTGAGGGGGAACCGTTGGGTGACGACGACCGCGGGCAAGCTGTCCGTAGGGGTCAACCTCTGTGTTGACCCGAACTCGGAGGTCGCGCAACTCCGGGCGATCACGTATCCAGCGGCGCCAGGATCGCCCCTACGCCCAAACCGTCCTGGCATCTATCGTCAGAACTTCCGGTCACCAGCCGAAATCTGCCGTCAGTCGTAATGCACCCAGTACTTCTGCAGCTTCCACTGCGCCACGCTGACCACAGCGATCACGAGGAAGAGCAGCCAGGCCATCGCCGAGGCGTAGCCCATCCGCGAGAACTGGAAGGCGTTCTTGTACAGGTTGTGGATGTAGACCTCGGTCGAGTTCGCCGGCCCGCCGCTGGTCATGACATAAATGATGCCAAAGACCTGGAACGACGAGATGAACTGGGTGATCGTCAGGAAGAAGAGGGTGGGGGTCAGCAGCGGGATCGTGATCGAGCGGAAGCGCCAGAACGCCGACGCGCCGTCCACCTTGGCCGCCTCGTAATAGACCTCCGGGATGCCCTGGAGCCCGGCCAGCAGGATCACCATCGGGTAACCGACCCCGAACCAGACGCTGACGATGATGATCGCCGGCATCGCCCAGGTCGTGCTCGACAGCCACGACGGCCCGTCCGCCCCAAAGAAGCCGATAAACCAGTTGACCGGCCCGGCCTCCGGAGCGAAGAAGAAGCTCCAGACCAGGCTGATCGCGACCACGTTGGTCACCACCGGCAGGAAGTAGGCGGTGCGGAAGATCGTCACGCCCCGCATGTTGCGGTGGCAGAGCAGCGCCAGCCCGAGCGCGACGCCGATCGTCAGCGGGATGTGCCCGATCACGTAGTAGAGCGTGTTCGTGATCGTTTCCCGGAACGCGTCGTCCCGCGTCACCAGTCGGTCGTAGTTGAACAACCCGACCCAGTCGCGCTGGGTCAGGCCGTCGGAATTGGTGAACGAGGTGTAGAGCGAAACGAGGATTGGCACGAAGTAGAAGGCGAGCACGCCGACGACGACCGGCGAGATGAAGAGCCAGCCCTCGAAATCCTGTTTCGCGCGGCGGGAAAGTTTGGGCCACGCGAGCGTTCGTGGCCGGGCGCCAGTCTGCACGTCCATCGGGGCGTTCCTGTCCATCATCCGTGGGTCCCGGCCGGCGCTGCCTGGCCAGCCGGGACGTTTCCGGGTTTTAGAAGGCGCCGCTCAGGATCTCCTCGATCTCTTCCTTGACCCCGGTGAGCACCTCTTCGGCAGTCGAGTCGCCGTTCCAGACCAGGTCAAGCTGCGGCCGGTAGACATTGCGGGCGTTCTCGGTGAACTCGGTGAAGTTGACGTTGGTGCCGTGCGCCATCGCCTCAGCGAAGAGGCCGAGATTGGCGGGGGGCGTACCTTCGACCGCCTGGATCGCCTCGGCGCTGGCCGTGAACGACGGGATGAAGTCGCCGCTGGCGGCGAAGATCTCGCTCCCCGCCTGCCCGCCGAGGAACTTCAGCAGTTCCCAGCCGCCTTCCGGGTTCTGGGCGTTGGTCGGGATCGCGTAGCAGATCAGGGAACCCTCGCTACGGTGCTCGACATTGGCCGGCGGCGAGGTCACGTCCCAGTTGAAGTCGATGCCGTTGTTGCGGAAGTAGGCCATCGTGCCCTGGGTGCGGAAGATCATGCCCACACGGCCCTGCAGGAAGAGGCCGTTGCCGGAGTTCGCTTCCGTGACCAGCCCGCGCTCCGGCTGGACCTTGTGGACGAGCGTCAGGTCGGCGAGCCACTGGATCGCTTCGTGGCCCGGCTGCTCGGCCAGCTGGAACGTCAAGCCGTCCTCGGAGTAGATGCCCTCGGCCAGGCCGTTGTTGACGGCGAACGTCTGCTCGCAGCCGGTGTCGTCGTACACCAGGGCGCCCCAACGTTCGCCCTCGATCGTCAGCGCCTGGGCGGTCTCGATGAAGTCGTCCCAGGTCCAGCCCTCGGCGACCCAGTCCTTAGGTGGCAGAGCCACGCCGGCCTCCTCGAACATATCGATGTTGTAGTACATCAGCCGCGGCTGGGCGCCGAGCGACCAGGCGGTGTACGTCTCATCCGGCTGGAGCCCAAAGTTCCAGATCGGTTCGTAGAACTGGGCCGGGTCCACGCCGTCGCGCTCGATCCACGGCTGGAGGTTGGTGAACTGGTCCTTGGTCGAGTAGAAGCGGACGAAATCGTCGTTGACGCGGATCACGTCCGGGATCGTGCCGCCGGCCAGCATCGTCCGCACCTTGGTTTCGTAGTCGGTGCCAGTGCCGGGCGTCGGGATGATCTCGACGGCCGCGCCGGATTGCTCCTGGAAGGCCATGACGGCCGCCTCGGTGGGGGTGCCGGCCATCGCCTCCCAATTGAGGAACGAGGTTACGGCGCCATCCTGGAACCGGCCCGCGCGGACGTGCGGGGCGCCG
>JBGTNF010000085.1:0-3078 GCA_041743205.1 Thermomicrobiales bacterium
AGTACCTGTACGGTCTCCTGATCATTGCGCCGGTGGTGGTGATCCTGGAACTGATCGGCATCGACAACCATCCGCTCATGTTCGTACTCTCGGCCCTGGCGCTCGTCCCGCTCGCCGCCGTGCTGGGCTCGGCGACGGAAACCGTGGCCGAGTTCACCGGCCAGAAGATTGGCGGGCTGCTGAACGCCACACTGGGCAACGCTGCCGAGTTGATCATCACCATCATCGCCCTGCGTGAAGGGCTGGTGATGGTGGTCAAGGCCAGCATCGCCGGCTCGATCATCGGCAACGTGCTGGTCGTGCTGGGCGCCTCCCTGCTGCTTGGGGGCCTGAAGAACGGCGAGCAGCGGTTCGACCCGCGCACCGCGTCGACCAACGCCACGATGATGTCCCTCGCCGTGATCGTGATGATGATCCCCGCCGTCTTCGCGATTGGCGATGGCGAGGGACGGTTGAGCGATGCCGACGTCGTCAACCTCAGCGACGGGGCCGCGATCATCCTGATCGTGCTCTACGCGCTGTACCTGGCCTACACCGTCTTCGCCCGCTCGACTGTGACGCCCGCGGCCGCTCGGAATCCCGGGCACAAGCCGGCGAAACGAGTCCTGTATCGTGCCGTCGGCGTGCTCGTCGGGGCAACGGTCGCGATCGTGCTCATGAGCGAGATCCTGGTCGGCGCCCTGGAGCCGACCGCCGAGCAGTGGGGGCTTTCGGAGCTCTTCGTCGGCGTGATGCTCGTCCCGCTGGTCGGCAACATCGCGGAGCACCTGGTGGCGGTCCAGACGGCGATCAGGAACAAGATGGACCTGACGATCGGGATCGCGGTCGGTTCGGGACTGCAGATCGCCCTTTTCGTCGCGCCGGTGCTGGTGCTGGTCAGCCAGTTCGTAGGACCGGAGCCGATGTCGCTGGTCTTCAACAACTACGAGCTGGCGGGCCTGATTGGCGCCGTCCTGATCACCGTCCTGATTTCGATCGACGGACGCACCAACTGGCTCGAGGGGGCCCAGCTCCTCGCGCTCTACGCAGTGGTCGGCCTCGCGTTCTACTTCGTTCCCTGACCTCGTTCGCAAACAAGGAGTTCGATATCTCATGCCCATCGATGTGCTCGAAAAGTTGGCGGCCACGGGGGCGCTCAAGCACGGTCACTTCCTCTATGCGTCCGGTCGGCACGGCGAGATCTATCTGGAAAAGTTCGACCTGCTGCGCAATCCGGCCGCGACCGAGGAGCTCTGCGCCGGGTTTGCCGACGCCTTCCGCGATGCAGGGATCGACGTGGTGGTGGGACCGACGACCGGCGGCATACTGCTCGCCTTCGAGACGGCCCGGCAGCTTGGGGTGATGGCGGCCTACGCCGAGCGCGCTTCGGACGGCGCGGCGGGCCGTGAAGTCCGGCGCGGCACAACATTCTCGCCAGGGTCACGCGTGCTCGTGGTCGATGACATTTTGACCACCGGCGGCTCGGTCCGCGAGACGCTGGAGGCGCTGGCGCGTCACCCGGTCGAGGTGGTGGGGATCGGGGTGATGGTCGATCGCAGCGCCGGAAAGACGACGTTCGGCGACATCCCTCTCCATGCGCTCGCGGCCCACGAGTTCGCGTCCTGGCCGGCGGAGGAGTGCCCGCTCTGCGCGGAAGGGATCCCGCTCGTCAAACCGGGCACGACTGAGCTTCCTGGGTCCAACTGAGCTTCGTAACTCCACACGGGATCATGATCGTGGCGGTGGACGATCGACCTCGTGATGCCCAGACAGCAGAGACGGCAGTGGTTGCCGGTCAGTACCGGATGGCTCAAGAAAGGATAAACGCCGCACTGGTCAACAGCATGGCTCCTCCGATGAAGAAGCACACCCAGGAAGCAGCGCGGGTTTCGTCGGGTTGGTCCGCGTGGAAATACATGATGATCGTTCCGCCAATCACCAGGGACACCGACAGGACCACATACAGTGGTGTCTGGTAGAGCCATGAGTAGAGCACGAAATGCATTGCGCAAATCGCGGCGAAGCCGTAGGGAATGAGCGTGTACATCGCTCGTTTGTGAAGATAGATCAGGAATGGGAGGCCAAGGAATTGCGACCCACCGATGAAAAGGGACAATTCGGTTATCGCCTCGTCAACTGGCCTATCCTGGCCCAGAGCACCGATGGCGTATGAAATGCCAAGGCCAATCGGCGACGCGACCAATCCCTGGAACAGCGTGGCCAGGGCGGCATGACCGGGATTAAGGATTCGCCAGAACACGCCACATGCAATCCACGTGCCACCGTACGCCAGCAGGAACGCTATCCCATGGTGATTCTGCTCAGCGAGGGCATCCAGCGATTCAGTGAGGTTCATTCGGCCACGTTATTCCCGGCGGCCACCACCACGTTTCAGCGAAGCCCGCCGCGTTGCCGCTACGCCAGGATGTCGCGCTCATGATCCAGCTTCGATTTAAGTTCGTCTCGCAGCAGCACCAATTCGTCGAGGCGCTGTTCGATCTGCGCCATGGTATCTTCGCGCGGCCGGACGGCGTATTCGTCGCGCAATTCGATCAGGATCTGGGCGAGGCGGCCGATGGTGCGCACGGTCTGGGCCGGCGATTCATCCCGCGATGGTGAACTGAAACCGCTCATCGACGCTCCTTGGTCCTGGGCCACGCCGGGCGAGGCGTTGTGCGCGCCGATCTGATCGGCCTCGAGTACGTTTGCAGCGTAGCATGGAAATGCGCTCGCCAGTACTGTACGTACATCAACTTTGCTCGAATGGATATCCGTTACCAAATGACCAACGATTTCATGGTCATTGGTTCCGGCCGAAGTTCGTCCCTAAACGCTGACACCGCCGTTCACGGCGCCGGCGCCATTTTGCTCCGGGCATATGTCAGCGTTCGCGCTGAAACATCGCGCGCCTGGTCCCAGCGGCCGATCCAGGCGACGTAGGCGAGGTTGGAGAGGCCGATGTGGAGCAGGTTGAAGCGCATTCGTTCCTCGAAGTTCGGAATGTCGAGCCCAATCTCGGCGTGGTGGCGCTTGGCTTCGGCCAGGATATCGATTTCCTTCCACGCCGGGCGCCAGGGCCACCAGAATTCCAGCCAGGCG
>JBGTNF010000086.1:0-2475 GCA_041743205.1 Thermomicrobiales bacterium
AAAGGCGAGGATGCACGTCATGACCGGAGACCCGGGTGACGGTTTCCTCGCCCTCAAGCCGCAAAGCGGGGCTCTGCGACAATGGCGACGCTGGTCGCCTGTCGTCTTACTGCGTGAACTTCTTCTCTTCCGACACGCTCAACGCATGCCGGCCCTTGAGCCGCCGGGCCGCGAGCACCCGTCGTCCGCCCTTGGTGGACATCCGGGCCATGAAGCCGAACCGGCGCTTACGGGGAATCCGCTTCGGTTGATACGTACGCTTGGTGGACACGTCAATACTCCTCTAAACCGTTTGTCATTCCGAACTGCCCCTGCAGGCTGCGCGGAATCTTGTGCTCTCGCAAGCAATTTGTTCGTGGTTCGCGGCGCATCAGGGGCGCCAGCACTGCGCCGGGTCGCGTCCCCGCAAATGAGCCTGATACCAGGTGGAACATCCGCACGCGGCATCCGTTGCCATCTCGTGGCGTGTGCTGACCACGGCGCAACGGCGCGCATGAGACAGGGGAGTATAGCGATTCCCGTGCCACGGCGTCAATTTCGGCTTTTCGCGCCAACCAGGTTCTAAGCCTCGTACTGGCCGGTCTTGTGGCGGCCAACCGCCAACCGCACAATTCGCTTGATGCACGTCAATAGGCGATCAGTCATGACCGAGGAGCGCGTCGATGTCTACGCCGCCGTCGCAACGAGTCCGCAAGCCGCTTCGCGCCACGGGATTCGATTACACAAATCCGGGCATGTACATGGTGACGATCTGCGTCCACCACATGGAGCCACGTTTCGGGTCAGTTCGTGACGGAATGGTGGTGCTCAACGAAGCCGGCCGGTTGGTTGAGGCACAGTGGCGGTCGATCCCCGAACGATTTCCGGGCGTACGCCTCGACGCCCATGTCGTCATGCCAAATCATCTCCATGGCATCATCCAACTGCCAATCCGTCCAGATGGCAAAGGTGAATCCCTGAGCACGATTGTGGGCGCTTTCAAGAGTCTGGTGATGGGAGCGTATTCGGCCGGTGTGCGAGCAGGCCGTTTTCCAGGGTTCGATCGGTCGTTGCGGTTGCGAGGGTTTCAGGACCGCATCATCCGCGACGATCGAATGCTGGATACATTGCAAACCTATATCGAAGGGAATCCTGGACGCTGGCATGAAAGGTATGGAGATCCTTAACGCCACATCCTGTGGCCGGTACGAGACAGCGAGACGTTTCGTACGGGAGGGCCTAGTGCCCTCCCTCGCGATGACCGTCTTGGATATTGCGGAATCTGTGGCCGATACAAGACCGGCCAGTACGAAGACGCAACCCCTTGGGGGTCGCGTTGACAGGCGACAGCGTTCTGGAATACTGACCGAACGGTCATCTTCCCCAACACCCCCGCAATGAAAGCAGGCTTCGCTCCATGAATCCCTACGCCCTCAACACCGGCCCTGGCGTGCACCGAATCGGTCTCGGCACGGCCTCGTTCGGCCAGCCCCATTCCACCGACGCCGACGCCGAAGGCGGCGTTCGCCTCGCCTGGCAACGAGGCATCCGCTACTTCGACACCGCCCCGATGTACGGCGCCGGCGCGGCCGAGCATCGCCTCGGGCTGGCCCTCTCCGGGCAGCCGCGCGACAGCTTCGTCGTCTCCTCCAAGGTCGGGCGGCTCGTCGACGAGCCGGACGAGAACGGAGTGGGAGCCTCATTCCACTTCGATTTCACGGCCGACGGCGTCAAGCGCTCGATCGAGGCCAGCCTGGCCCGGTTGCGGCTGGACCGGATCGACCTCCTCCTCATCCACGACGCCGACGATCATTGGGAAACTGCCATCAACGAAGCCTGGCCGGTGCTGGAGGACCTACGGAGCCAGGGAGTGGTCCGCGCCATTGGTTCCGGCATGAACCAGGCTCCGATGCAGGCCCGCTTCGCGCGCGAAACCAGCATGGATTACTTCCTACTGGCGGGGCGCTACTCGCTGCTCGATCGCGACGGGCTGGACGAGCTCTTCCCGATCTGCCTCGAAAAGGGCATGCGGGTGCTGGTGGCGCAATCCCTCCACGGCGGCCTGATCGACGGCCTGCCCAACCCGGACCTCTACTATCAGCCGACCACGCCGGAGATTAAGGAGCGGGTGTCGCGGATCGCCGACATCTGCCACGCCAACGGCGTTCCCACCGCCGCCGCGGCGATCCAGTTTCCGCTCGCCCACCCCGCGGTGGCCGGCGTGCTGACCGGCCCATCGAACGCGGAGCAGCTGGCCCAGAACCTCGGCTGGGCAGGCACGGACGTGCCGCCAGCGGTCTGGACCCAACTCAAGGAGGCCGGCTTGCTGGAGCCGGATACCCCAACAGCCGTCTCGTAGGGGACGACCCGCGAGTCGGCCCGCTTCGCGAAAGGTCTTCTCATGACACCCGCCATCATCCTCAGCGGCGCCGACCGGTACGACGGCCGCTGGCACGATCACCCCGCCACTTCGCAGCGCATCGCCGACATCCTGCG
>JBGTNF010000087.1:0-5520 GCA_041743205.1 Thermomicrobiales bacterium
CATGGGCCCGTACTACCTAACGGCCCTGGTCAGCCTGCTCGGCCCGATCGCCCGGGTCGGTTCGAGCGCCGGGATCAGTTTCCCGGAGCGGATCGTCGCCACCGAGCCGAAGCGGGGCGAGGTGATCCCGGTCAACACGCCGACCCACATCACGGCCACCCTCGACTTCGCGTCCGGCGCGATCGGCACGATCACGACCTCGTTCGACCTCTACGACACGACCCACTCGCAACTGGTGATCTACGGGACGGAAGGCACCCTGCGGCTACCCGACCCGAACACGTTCGGGGGCACGATCTCGATCCTCCAGCCGGCGGAGTTCAAGGCCCGGCGCGACCCGCTCTCGGTCGGGCGGACTCCCGACGACAAGACCGATCCCAACCGGGTCGAGCGGCCAACCTGGGAAGAGTTGCCGCCGGTCGAAGGGTTCATCGACAACAGCCGCGGCCTGGGCGTGGCCGACCTGGCGCGCGCGATTCGCGACGGCAGCCCGGCGCGGGCCAGCGGTGACCTTGCCTACCACGTGCTGGACGTGATGCACGCCACTCTGGAATCGAGCGACCTGGGCCATCACATCCAGATCGAAAGCACCGTCGAACGCCCGGCTCCGCTGGTCACGCCGTAGCGTTCTGTCTGCCGTTACCTAAAGTTCGAATAGCGAGTGGCGAAACAATAACGCGGCGAAGTCGGCCTACTGATTCGACGTCGCCGCCCTCTCGCGCTGGATATGTTCGCGCAGTGCGTCGTTAATCGACTTGAGGTAGTCCTTGTTGGTTTCCCGGAACCAGGCCATCAGGTCGTGATCGATCGGCAGCATCACCTGACCTTCGGGTGGCCGGTAATACTTGCCCCGTTTGCCATTTGAGAAGTCAGTTTCAGGAATGTCCGAATAATCAATATCGTCGTCAGTCATTGCGTCGAGACGCTTGATCGTATCAGCTCTTCGCTGCTCATGCTCCTCGCTCGTAATCTCGTCGCTCCTGACGATCCGCCCTTCGTGCAGAGATGATCCTGACATATTCAACACCTTCTCCGAAATCTCGAACTACGAACGCCACGACCAAGAGATGTCCACCTCCCAGTCCCGTGATCTTCAAGCGCTCTTCACTACTAACGAATCGGTCCTGCGCATCGACGGCCAAGGGATCGCTGAAGACCTCGCGCGCCACGTCGAAATCGATGCCTTGCTTGCGGACGTTGCTTGCGTTCTTTCGTTCATCCCACTCGAACCTCACTTTCCGGGTCTCCACATGTGGTTGAAATTACGATCCGGGCCGATGTCGTTCCATGTGCTCGCGGAGGGCGGCGTTGATCGCCGTCTGGTACTGCTCATGGGAGAGCTTGAACCAATGGAGCACGTCACGGTCGAGCCGCAGCGTCACCTGATCCTTCACAGGTCGGTAAAACTTGCCGCGTTCGGCCTGTGCCCATTGCTCCGGCGTCGTCTCCGGAATGTCCGAGAGATCGATGTCTTCGTCCGACATAGCCTCAAGCTGCCGGAGTTCTTCCCTCAAGCGCTTCGCGTCATCGTCGCTCAAACTTCCGTCGCTCTGGACCAGTCGCTCTTCTCGCAGAGATGCTTCGGACACGTTCGTCGTCCCCTTCTCCCAATGACGTGAAAGCGACGAAGAGGAGGGTTCCGGCGACCTCGCCAAACACGCTCAAACGTTCCTCGCCGCTAACAATGACAATTGGACCATTCCGCGCCAACGGGTCGAGAAGTGCCTGCGTCGCCAGCCGGAACGATACTCCGTGCTTCCGCAGATTGCTCTCCGCCTTGGCTTCGTCCCACTCAAACCGCATCGGCCACTCCGATGTACCCACAAGAGTGTAGCTACACTTCTGTAGGCGTCAAGATTTCGGCGCCTACATCGAAGACGGGCGGCCTGATTGGCCGCCCGTCTTCACTGTAAAATTGCGACCCGCTACAGGTCCGAGAAATCGAGATACTTCTCGGTCTCGAACTTGGCCGCGTCGAGCTCCATGTCCAGGCCCGGGCGGTCGGAAACCGTGATCACGCCGTTGACCGGCTTGATCGGGTTCTTGAGGAAATGCTGGTGGACATCGTTCCACTTCACGAGGTACTCGATCCAGGGCACGTTGAGGATCGGCGAGGCCGCGCTGAGGTGGGCGTTGGCCGGCGTTGAATGGCCGTGGGGAATGACCGGGATGTCGTAGACCGAGCCGAGCGTGATGATCTTCTGCAGCTCGGAGATGCCGCCGGCCCAGTAGGTGTCGGCCTGCACGAAGTCGACCGCCCGCACATCGAGCAGCTGCTTGATGCCCCAGCGTGTGTACTCGTGCTCGCCGCCGGCCGTCCGGACCAGCGAGCGCTCCCGGATTTCGGCGTACTGGTCGATCTTGTCCGGCATCACCGGCTCCTCGATCCAGTACGGTCGGTATTCCAGCAGCAGCTCGGACATCCGGATCGTGTACGGCACGTCCCAGCTCATCCAGGCGTCGATCATGATCTCGACATCGGGGCCGACCGCCTCGCGCAGGGTCCGGATCAGCTCGACGTTCTTGCGGATACCGTCGTGCCCATCGGCGGGGCCGTTGCGGACGAACCACTTCGTCGCCTTGTAGCCCTCGTCGGCGAACTTCTTCGCCTGGTTGAAGGCTTTTTCCGGCTCGATCGAGTAGCCGAGCGCGCTGGCGTAAGCCGGGATTTCCTTGCGGATCGGGCCGCCGAGAAGCTGGTAGACCGGGGCGTTGGCCCACTTGCCGCGCAAGTCCCAGAGGGCGCAGTCGAGCACGCTGATCGCGAACATCGCTTCGCCCTTGCGGCCATGCACCGCCGAGCGGTACATGATGTCCCATAACCGCTCGGTGGCGATCGGATCCTCGCCGATGAGCAGGTCGCGGAACTGGCGATAGGCGATGAAAGCGACGTCGATCGAGGTCGGGCCGCCGATGCCGGTGACGCCTTCGTCGGTTTCGATTTCGATGAACACGGCGGAAATGGGCAACCCTGCCCCGTCGGTGGAGCGCATTTCCTTGCGCTGCCGGGCCCGGTACTCGGGGTAGACATCGATCGGCTGGATCAGCCGCTCTTCCCAGAACACGCCCTCGTAGGGCAGCGTGCCGGAAACCTGGTGCAAACGAACATCGGTGATCTTCATGGTCTTCCCCCTCGCGACCGCAGGCCGCGCTTGGCTAACGAACGCAACGCCAAATGTGGATGCGTCAGCCTACCAAGGTCGTCCGGAAGGGGGAAGTGGGGGCGCGTCAGCGCGTCACGGATTTGCGGGTCCGCAGGAGGGCGATAATCGTGGCGCCGTCGCTCCGGTAGCCGGCGTAGGCGCCCAGCCACGATGGGTAACGAATGGGCACGATAGTCACCACGAACTGAGTGATGGCCCCGGTTGCCGCCGACCGCAGGAACGGGTCCAGCCACGTCCCGGTTTGGCCAAGCGCCAGGCAGGCACCCGCGCAGAGCAGCGAGGTCGCCGGCCCCAGCGCGTAGAAGGGCAGTTCGCCGCGCCACGTTGCTGGCGGATGCTCCCAGCGACAGAATCCCACGAATCCGGTGAAAGCTCGCAGGTCCACGTAGAGGCGCCCCAGCCGTAATGTGAATGGGTGCTGGGACTTTCCGATCGACGCCTGGACCCAGCCGCGGGTCGTGATCAGGCCGCCAACCGCGTGCCCCAGCTCGTGCAGCAGCGTAATCAGGGGAACGGTGAGCAGCCAGAACACGGCGACCGAGAGCAACCAGGTGGCGTCCATGTTCGCAGGATACCGAACGATGCAATTTGATCAGTACCCATCAGCCGTTGCCGACGATGACCTCGATGTAGCCGAGGTGTTCCGCGAAGTGGACGTCGCCGTTCCCCGAAATGCGCTCGATGATCGGGCGGCCATCGTCCTCGCCCGGTTCGTCGGGGAGGAAGTGGGAGTAGGTTCGGTGCAGGTCGACATCGCCCATCGGCTCGATCAGCGCGAGCAGCTCCCGATGAGTGGCGCGCAGGTTTGCCAGCACGTCGGCCAGCGGCAGGTTCCTGGTGGCCTGTTGGATCACGGCGTTGATTGCGTTTTCGTCGCCGTCCAGGTAGACGGTTTCCTCGACGCCCAGGCCCTCGTGGCGTGGCTCGCCCCGCAGCAGGAACACCATCGAGCGTTCCCAGGCGGCGAGGTGGGCAAGATGATCCTTCGCGGTCCAGCCGGCCGGATCGGTCGGTCCGGTCAGGAGGCGCTCGCCGAGCTGGTCGACCCGGCCGGCGAGCCGTGACCACGATCGATCGAGGCGGCGGTGCAGTTCATCTTTGGTGCGGGGGAGCAGATCGGCGGAAGACATGTCGGTTGGACTCCTGCTGGTTCGAGGCCTGCTGAAGCGATGAGCATTGAACGCACGAATGCGCCCGATGTTGGATCGAGTCGTTTTCGCAGCCTTGGGTCGTAGTCCATGTTCTCAGGATGGCGCACAGGAAAATCGGCCGGGGCGAACCCCAGCCGATTTCCTCGTCACATTGCGCGAGACCCGGACCATTTGCGCCAGGGGCCGATCCCCGCGAACGAAACCTCTGTAATCCGCTTACGCGGCCGGGGTCGCCTCGGACGGAACGGTCGGCGACGGGACGACGAGCACGTTGAGCGTCTCGTCCGACAGGAGGCCAATGGCGAAGATGTCGTACGCCGTGTCGGCTTCCAGCTCGACGCCCGGCAGCGCCAGGGCGACATCGGTCGTGCCGGTCGGGCGAACTTCGAGGTCATAGGCGCCAGCCGGGACCAGCAGGAAATCGCTGGCGTTCGGGAACTCGATGTTCTCGATCAGCACGTCGCCGCCGGTAACGGCGATATCGACGGCCGGGGCATCCGGCGCGGTGTGCAACACGCGCACGCGGGCCATGCCGTCGGTCGCGCTCAGGTCGGCCTGGTAGATGGCGGGGGCGATTTCGGCCACGACGCCGGTGGCGGCGATGTGGTAGCCGGAGCCCGCTTCGAGGGTCACGGTGGCGTCGATGACGGCGGCGTTAACGGCCTCGCCCGTGGGCGTGACCTGAACCTGGTGGTCGCCGGCCGGAACCGCGACCCAGCCCGAGATCGAGCCGAACGCGAGGGCTTCGAGCGCCACGGCGCCGTCGAGGTAAACGTCGACGGCCGGGGCGTCTGGCGAGGCGTGAACGACATTGATGCAGGCGTCGCCCTCGGTGCCGATGCCGAGCGCTTCGACACAGTTTCCGAGGTCACCCGCGGGAATCGGTGTGCCCTGGGCCGCGACGCCGCTCAGGGCACCCATGAGACCGAAGACGAGGGCAAGGAAGCCGATACCTGCAATCGAGCGTAACGAGTGCGTTCGTCGTGAATGCATTGCGTGGTTCTCCTGCGACTGTGCGGGTGCTACAAGGTTCACTGCCTGCGAACGGTTGGCGCCGTCCCTTTCGAAGCAGTGTGTGCAACATGAACGTACCGTGGAGGTTTAGATCATGTCAAGCGTTTGATAGCCCTCCCGGAAGCTACCACCGGCCGCACCGTCAGGCCAAATCGCGCCACGAATGCCGGGGCTCCCAGCCGAGCAGGCGT
>JBGTNF010000088.1:0-3734 GCA_041743205.1 Thermomicrobiales bacterium
CGCTTGTTTTCGCGCCGGATCCGGTCGATGGCCTTGCGGGTCGCGGTGGTGGTCAGCCAGCCTCCGGGGTTGGGAGGTACGCCGTCGGCGGGCCACCGCTCGATTGCGGTCGCGAACGCCTCTGCCGCAGCCTCTTCGGCGATGTCGAGGTCACCGAAACGCCTGGCCAGGGCGGCGACCACCCGCCCCCACTCGTCGTGGTGAGCGCGGGTCATCGCTGCCTGGATGTCGATCATGCCTGGTCGCCCGCGAACGGCCGGACCTCGACCCGCCGGTTGCAGCTCTTCGACCCGTCGGCGGCGAGCTCGAGCGCCACGTCGAGGTCGGCGGCCTCGATGATCCAGAACCCGGCCAGGAACTCCTTCGACTCCAGGAAGGGTCCGTCGGTGAACACCGGCTCTTGCCCCCGGTTGTCGATGACGGTGGCTGTCTCGGGCGCGGCCAAGCCGTTGGCGTAGACCCAGTGGCCCTCGGCCCTGAGTCGATCGTTGAACGCGTCGATGGCCGCCATCTCGCTTGCGGTTGCGGAGGCGCTGTCGTTGGCGGCGAGCGCCTGCCCGTCGTCGATCACGGAAACCAGGTACTGCATGTCGTAAAACCTCCTGAAAGCCGTCGAGGCTGGTAAAGATGCCGAAGGTGCAGGTAGCGGTCACGCTGTTCGCATTGAGGGTGAATGATCGGGCGCCTGGAGAGACTCAATTAGTCAGTTGCGTATTGCGGGCGCCCGCCCAGCCGATAGGTCTGGACGGAGACGCCGCCAGAGGTGGTCTCTGAGCTGACCAGGGCGAGCGCGCGGTCAGGCCCGGTATCGGGAAAGAGCCGGGCGCCCTGGCCAACGACGACGGGATAGGTGAGCAGGTGGAGCTGGTCGACCAGGTCGTGGGCGAGCAGCCAGCGGACGAGAACCCCGCTGCCCGGCGTCACCAGGTCGCCGCCGGGTTGCGCCTTCAGGTCCCGGATGGCCGTGGCGAGGTCGCCGCCCAGGACGGTCGTGCCCGACCACGTTGGGTTGGTGAGGGTAGTCGAAGCCACGTACTTGGGCCGCCTGTTTAGCGCCGCCGAAATCGGGTTATCGCCCTCCTGTTCGCCCCAGGCGCCGGTGCCCCAGGAGCCGTCGAAGATCTCGTAGGTCCGCCGGCCGAACAGGAACGCAGCCGCGCCGCCGTAGACCGCGTTGATGTGGTCCCCGGCTTCAAGATCGACCAGGGGCAAGGCCCAGCCACCGCGGTCAAAGCCGCCGGAGCGATCCTCCTCTGCGCCGCCCAGGCCCTGCATCACGCCGTCCACCGAGACATTCGTCGTCACTGTCAGTTGCATGTCGTAGTTCCCTTTCCCGTGGTCGCCCATGTGGGCAGCTCTCACCAGTACAACGAACAGCCCTGCCCCGATCCGACACCGTCTGTCAGGTTCTTTTCGGCGATGGCAGTAGCTGGCGACCAGTGAAGCGCAGTATGTACATCATCCGCAAATCACGTCAGCCTATCGCACGGCCCGACCAAGAATGCACGCCAATCACTCTTTTGGATATGCTGGTTCCTGACGCGTCAACGCCCCATTTGGCAGCAAGTCGCTGGTGAGCGGTCGGAGAATATGGCGCGCGAGCGTGGGGATGGACGATGACGGAGAAACAAACAACCGGGGTTAGCAGGAGCAATCCGCAGACGGTAACGGAACTATTGGATCTCATCGCCCGGGAACGTGGAGCGCTGGAGCAAGCGGTCGCCAACATGGGCGATGATGCCCTCGCCGCGACCTCCGAGGGATGGTCGGCGAAGGATCACCTGGCGCACGTCGCGGCGTGGGAACGCCGTTTGATCGGCGAGATTCAGGGCGACCGCACCGCCGAGCGATTCGGGCTCGACGAAGAGTCGTTCGGGGCCACGAACACCGACGATTTCAACGCCATGCTCTACGCGCGCCACCGCGACCATCCCACGGCCATGGTGCGCGCGGAGTTCCGTGCCTCCGGCGAAGCGCTGCGAACCGCGTTTGCCGGACTGAGTGACGCCGATCTAATGCGGCCGGTGCGCCCTGATGACCCGGGCGTGGAAACGCTCGTCGACCTGATCTCCTGGGACACCTACAAACACTACCCGGAACACGTCGCGGCAATCACTGGCCAATCGTAAGGGACGACCGGTCGGCGAAAACGGCTCAACACTGGTCCTTGTTCCAGACAAAGACTTCGGTGTCGGCAGGTGGATCGGCGAACCGGCCAGCGGGCGCCGCCCGCTGCAACACCTGCCGGAGTTCGGTCTCGAAGTCTTCGAGCCGGTCACCGAACAGATGCGGGGCCGAGTCCGAGCGCGAGAAGACCCAGGCCACGATGCCATCTCCATCCCGCACCAGTGGTTCCGTCCCCGTCATCACCAGGTGATTCGTGGGCGAGAATCCCGCCTCGCGAAAGATCGCCGCCTCGCCGCCGGGCGTTCCGTGCCGCAGCACCCCGGCCCCAGCCCGCCGCTCCGACCCAAGGTACTGCCGCACCAACGCCTGGATCGCGGCGTACGGCGGCTCTGGCCACGGCAATTGCACGACGTCGGTCGACGCGTTCTCCACGATGTTTATGTGAAGCAGGGCCCCGCCAGCTTCGAGCATGGCGAATACGGTCGCCGCCACCAGCGGCCGGTCAGTCCAGTGAAACGATTGCGCGAACGCGGCCGCCCGGAACGTGCCGAGCCCAAGCGGCAGGGCTTCAGCCCGCGCCTGGACCCACCGGGCGTTGGTGATGCCCATCGAACTCGCCCGGGCCGACGCCTCGTCCAGCATCGCCGCATCGGGATCGATCCCGACGACCTCGGCAAAATGCGACGCCAGGGGCAGCGCCACGATGCCGGGTCCGCAGCCGACGTCGAGCAACCGACCCGTGCCATCGAGCGACAACGCCGCGGCGATGCGGTCAGCGAGTTCCGGCGCGTACGGCGCCCGGCCCCGCACGTAGTACGCAGCGCTGCCGCTGTAGAGTGATTCGTCCCATTCCCAGCCTTCGGGCATGGCCCACCTCCTGTCCGGTTGTGGCTTTTGCTCCACCAGCAACGTTCGATGTTCATTGGTCAACACGCCTTTCGGAGTCCCGTACTCGGCGATGATCCGCTGGAAGACGCGCCAGTGCCGGTCGATCGAGAAGTCCGCTGGAACTTCGTTGGCCCCGGCGATGGCCCCGAACCAGAAGATGAGTGAGGCGATGTCCCTGACCCAGTACCGGACGTCGTAGGCGGCCGTGGCGACGATGCGACAGCCAGGACGCGTGAAGGCATCGATGCGCGCCCGTTCATCGTCGGCGTACCGGGTTCCGCTGCCGGTGTCGAACGCCTGGCGGATATTCGCCCTATTGTTCGGGCCGGCCTGTTGGCTGACGAAGTAACCATCAGGCTTGAGGACGCGGACGACTTCCGGCACAGAAACGGGCACGTGGCGCGTGGCGCCACGTCAAAGGAGGCGTCGTCGAACCCGAGCGCTTCGGCGCCCATCGACAGGAAGGGGACGTTGGGATACCCCGTACCGTTCGTCATCGCCGTACGGATCATCCCCGGGTCAGGATCGATGCCGATTGCCGACCCTGCCCCACCGGCCAGGTCGAGGAGTTTTTCGCACCCACCGGTCCCGATGTCGAGCAGGGCGTCGTTGGCCGTTATGTAGTGTGAGACAACATCCAGGCAATCCCAGGGCACGGGTTCGCGTTCGGTGAGCATCCTCGAGAAGTCCCAACCAGAGCGTTCCTCGACCTCGGCAGC
>JBGTNF010000089.1:0-3251 GCA_041743205.1 Thermomicrobiales bacterium
CCCGGCCGCCGCTGACCGGGCGCTCGCTTCCGGCCATCGCGACTACCGCCGTGCGGGCGATGGCGTCGATGTCCAGGGCGTAGGCATCGCACACCAGCGCCGGCAGGGCGTCGATCTGGTCCTGACGGAGGCGGCTGGCGAGCGCCCGGCCCGTGCGATCAACGAGGCGCATGAGCGAAGCGGCCACGTCCTCGACCGTCTTGCGCTCGGCGAGCACCACTTCCGGGATCCCTGTGCGTTCGGCCCGGCCGGAATCGAGGCGGAGGTTGGGCGATGATCCAACAGCGGTCGCAATGTTGTCATCCGCGGTCGAATCGCGGTCGGTGAGGGCGCGCCGGATATCGGCGAACGGGTCGCGGGTCATGCGGGCGCTCCAATGAGAACGGCTTCGGCCAGCGCGGCGTCGACGAGGGTGGGCACGTCGCCGCTCACTGCCCTGAGCTGGAGGTGGGCCAGGAATTCGATGTTGCCGGCCGGCCCCTGCAGCGGAGAGGCGACCAGCCCGAGCACGCCGAGACCATTCACTTCCGCCAGGCCGGCCGCTCGCTCCAGCACGGCGCGGTGGATGCGCGGCTCCCTCACGACGCCACCCTTGCCGATCTCGTCGCGCCCGGCTTCGAACTGCGGCTTGATCAGCGGCACGCACACTCCGCCTGGCTTGAGGATGCGAGCAACGACCGGGAACATCAACGAGAGCGAGATGAACGAGACGTCGATCACCACGAGGTCGACCGGCTCGGGCAGGGATTCGATGTAGCGGGCGTTGGTCTTTTCCATGACGATCACCCGCTCGTCGTCTCGAACCCGCAGGTCGAGCTGCCCATGCCCGACATCGACGGCGTAGACGCGCGCCGCGCCGCGTTGCAGGAGGCAATCGCTGAAACCGCCGGTGCTCGCGCCGAGATCGGCGACCGTCAGCCCAATGACGTCGATGCTGAACGCCACGAGCGCGTGGTCGAGCTTCTCCCCGCCCCGGCTGACGAAGCGCGGTTTCTGGCGGAGCTCGACAACGTGAGTTATGTTGACTTGATGACCAGCTCGCGTTTCACGCTGGCCGTTGACGAGCACGTCGCCGGCCAAAATCAGCGCCTTGGCGCGAGAACGGGTGTCGGCCAGGCCGATCTCGACCAGGTGCTGGTCGAGCCGTGGTTTAGCGGGCATCGGTCACGCCCACGGATCGCCCCCGCGCTGGGCGACCTTCGCCTGGAACGGAGCCGTCTGGGCGTGACAGAGGGCGATCGCCAGCGCGTCGGCGGCGTCATCCGGGTGCGGCACTTCGGGCAGGTTGAGAATCAGCTTCACCATTTCCTGCATCTGCCGCTTGTCCGCCTTGCCGTAACCGACGACCGCGAACTTGACCTCGGACGGGCTGTACTCGGCCACCGGGACACCAGCCTGGGCGGCCGCCAACAGCACCACGCCCCGCGCCTGGCCGACCGCGATGGCGGTGGTCACGTTGCGGGCGAAGAAGAGCTGCTCGATCGCCATCACGTCCGGTTCGTACCGAGCGATGAGACTGGCGGTTTCGGCGTGGAGAATGACGAGCCGGTCCGGCATCGGCGCCTTGGAATCAGTTTCGATCACGCCGACATCGATGAGCCGGGGATCGGTGTCGCCCCGGATCACACCGAAACCGAGGATCGCCGTTCCAGGATCGATCCCCAGCGTCACAAGTCCCCCGTCGGTCACGCGCGAATCCCTAGCTGACCTGGGCCAGCACGTCGTCCGAAATGTCGAGGTTGGAGTAGACGGATTGCACGTCGTCCAGGTCCTCGAGCTTTTCGAGCAGGCGGATCGCCTTCACGGCCTGGTCCGGCTCGGGCTGAAGCATCGTCTGCGGCTTCATCACGAGCTCGGCGTTGTCGACCTCGTAGCCCATGACGGTGATCGCTTCGGAAACCTTGTGCAACTCGGCGGGGTCGGTGTAGACCTCGGCCACGCCCTCTTCGACCGCGAAATCGATGGCCCCGGCCTCGATCGCAGCCAGGCCAAGGTCGTCCTCATCCTTGCCGGCGAGCGGGATGGTGATGACGCCGGTCTGGTCGAACATCCAGCCGACGCTGCCGTTCTCGCCGAGGTTGCCGCCCGACCGCGTCAGCGTGGCCCGCAACTCACCGACGGTGCGGTTTCGGTTGTCAGTCATGGTCAGGATCATGATCGCCGTGCCGCCGGGCCCGTACCCCTCGTAATAGACCTCTTCGTACTGCTCGGCGCCGTTGTCACCAACCGCACGCGCGATGGCGCGGTCGATGTTGTCCTTGGGCATGCTCTCGGAACGCGCCTTCTGGACGGCGATCCGGAGCCGGGCGTTGGCGTCCGGATCGGGGAGACCGGTGCGGGCGGCAACGGTGATCTCGCGGGCGAGTTTGGTGAACAACTGACCGCGCTTGGCGTCCGCCGCGCCCTTCTTGCGCTTGATGGTAGACCATTTGGAATGACCGGACATACCGCACCATGCTCCTGACGACAATTGGGAAGGGCGACCATAACGTTGGGCGGAGTATAACATCCGGGTATCGTCATACCGTCATGCCGATAACGTGATTATTGTATACAGAATCTTGAAACGCGACTTGCAACACGCTACACTGGCCGCAAGTAAGGAACGCTCAGAGACGAACGAGGGGGAACATGGGCTGCCATAGTTGCGACCGTTGCCAAACACGGCGTAATGCGTGAGGAGCCGCCCGACGCGACATGCGTTGGGCTTTTGTTTGCCCAAACATCTGGGCTGCGCGGATTTCCATTGAAGTGAACCCGCAATCGAATGGGCTCGGTGGCCCGTTTCGTCGGTTACATGTCCGTCCATTGCGCATCGTTGCCGGTTGACGATGCGCGTACCCGCGAGGTGGAGACATTTCAATGATCACGAACCTGCTCGAAAAGGGGAAAGACCAGGGGTACCTGCTTTCCGACGACATCATCGAGATGTTCCCGAACGCCGAAGAGCAGATGGACTCGCTCGAGGAGTTCTACTCGTCGCTGGTGGCCCAGGGCATCGAGGTGCTGGACCAGAAGCCGCCGGTCGTGGTGAAGCCAACGCCGGAGCGGGCTCGCGGCCGCGCCGCGGCCCACGCCGCCACCGAGGACCCGTTCGCCTCGGGCGTCGGCGATTCGGTGCGGATGTACCTTCAGGAGATTGGCGAAACGAGCCTGCTGACGATGCAGGAGGAAGTCTGGCTGGCGACCCGGATGGAGCGTGGCAAGGCCGCCGAAGCCCGGCTTGGGGAACGATCACTCTCGCCGGAGGA
>JBGTNF010000090.1:0-15414 GCA_041743205.1 Thermomicrobiales bacterium
CCCACCCAACCGGCCAGCTCGCCAGCCGAGCGCCTCACCGTGGCGGCGTTCGGCGCCGGCCAGGCGCACGTCGCCGCCGATGCGGCGCCTGTTTCCTACATCCTGTCCAATCGCGCGTTCGATCTGCTCGCGGCGGCCTTGCTGGCCCTGCTCGTCCTACCCCTGTTCCCGCTGATCGCGCTGGCGATCCGGCTCGATTCGCCCGGCACGATCTTCTACAAGCAGGACCGGGTCGGCCTCAACGGCCGGATCTTCCGCATCTACAAGTTCCGCACGATGCGCGCCGACGCCGAACGCCATGGCGCCGTCTGGGCCTCCGAGGGCGACCCTCGCGTCACCCGGGTCGGCGGCTTCATGCGCCGGTCGCGGATCGACGAGCTGCCGCAGTTGCTGAACGTGGTGCGCGGCGAGATGACCTTCGTCGGCCCTCGCCCGGAGCGGCCCGAGTTCACCAGCCTGCTGGAACGCGAGCTGCCGGGGTACGGCCAGCGGGTCCTGGTCAAGCCCGGCCTGACCGGCTGGGCCCAGATTCGCTACCAGTACGCGAGCTCGATCCAGGACACCGAGACCAAGCTCGAGTACGACCTTTACTACGTGCGGCGGCGCTCGCTCCGCTTCGACGCCAGCATCCTGCTCCGCACCATCCCCGTGGTGCTGCACCTCCAGGGCCGCTAGGGCCGCTAGGGACCCGCTTTTTGCCGTCCATCCGCGCCGACCTGGCGCCGGGTCAGACCCGTCACGTCCCGACGATCACCACAGGAGCACGTTCATGTACCTCATCACTGGCGGCGCCGGTTTCATCGGCTCGCACATCGCCACCCACCTGGTTCACCAGGGACAGCGCGTCCGCGTGATCGACAACCTGGCCAGCGGCTCGATCCGCAACCTGGCGCCGATCCTGGACGATATCGAATTCATCGACGGCGATATCCGGGACACCGCGGCGCTCCGCCAGGCGATGACCGGCGTCGAGGTCGTTTTCCACGAAGCGGCCGAACCCTCCGTACCGCGCTCGATCGCCGACCCGGCCTTGACCTTCGCGATCAATGTCGATGGCACGCTCAACGTGCTCACCGCCGCCCGGGACCTCGATTGCCGGCGCGTCGTCTTCGCCACGACCTGCGCGATCTACGGCGACGCCCCCGAGCTGCCGAAGATCGAATCGCTGCCGCCGGCCCCGCTCTCGCCCTACGCGATGTCGAAGCTGACCGGCGAGCACCTCTGCGCCATGTACACCCGGCTCTACGGGCTGGAAACGGTGGGCTTGCGCTACTTCAACGTCTTCGGCCCACGCCAGGATCCGTCGTCGGCCTACGCCGCGGCGATCCCGAAATTCCTCGAAGCGATGCACGCCGGCCGCCGGCCCCGCGTCTTCGGCGATGGGGAGCAGTCACGGGATTTCGTGGCGGTCGACGATGTCGTGCGCGCCAACCTGCTCGCGGCTCACGCCGATGGGGTTGGCGGCGACGTCTTCAACATCGCCAGCGGCCGCTCGGTCACCATCAACCAGGCGCTTGCCACGCTCGGCGAGGTCACCGGCCTGGACGCCACGCCGGAGTACCTGCCGGCCCGCCCCGGCGACATCCTGCATTCGTTGGCGGACGTCTCCCGAGCCCGAGCCCTGCTGGGGTTCGCGGCCGAAACCGGTTTCCGCGACGGCATTGCGCGCATCGTCAACGATGTGCCGGCCGCGTCGATCCTCGTCGCCGCCTGATCAGTAGCCCTGCGAGACCGGGCAGGAAGGAGCATCCGATGGCGACTGGCATCGAACGATTGTGGTTGAGGCGTTCGCGTTCGCGCCAGCCGCGGCTCCGTTGGGCGCTGCCGCACGAATCGCACTGGGATCGGCGCCAGAACGTAGACGAGATGTGGCGGGAAATCGCCAGCGGCCAACGGCCCTGCCTTTGCGCCGTCTCGCTCGACGACAAGCGGCGCCAACGACGCCCCGTGGCGTCCGACAACGCCATCCGGATCGGCGGCGACTGATCTCAGCCGGCGGTCGGCGCGTCGAAGGCGTAGGGCGTGCCGGTCGGCAACGGCGTGAACACCATCCGCCGGTGGCCCAGCCGGTGAATCCCTTCGCGGCGAAGGGCGGGGAAGAACCCGGCCCGCTTGCAGCCC
This sequence comes from Thermomicrobiales bacterium, assembly GCA_041743205.1. Lineage (GTDB taxonomy): Bacteria > Chloroflexota > Chloroflexia > Thermomicrobiales > UBA6265 > JACCYX01. The sequence goes on from JBGTNF010000090.1 coordinate 2,122, forward strand.
TTGAGCGAGGGCACGTTGTCCTCGCCAACGAACGTCAGGGCGCGGCTGGCGCCGAGTGCGGCCGCCTTCTCGGCGATCAAGGCCATGGCCGCGGGCATGATCCGCTGGCCGCGAAAGGCGGCCGGCGTGTAGGCGCCTTCCAGCAACATCTCGCCGTCGGCCAGGTGCGGGAAGAGCCCGTCGAACGATTTCCGGAGCCGGGCGTTTTCGTCAGGCGAGATCAGCCACTGGATGTAGCAAGCCTGGTCATCGACGGTGGTGGCCACGAAGCAGCCGGTGAATCCGGCGTCGAGCAGGTGCAGCCGCGTCGTCCGGTCGCGCCGCTCGGCGGGGTCGATGCCCGCTTCGGAAACATCCAGCAGGGCCCGAACGTCGTCGGGCCGGATCGGCCGGACCTGGATCGGAATCAGGGCGACAGGGGCCGGGAACGGCTCCGCCAGATCGCGGCTGAGCCCGAGGGCACGTTCCGTAGACCAGGCCTTCGTGCGCAGGATGGTTCCGATTTCGTGGTAATCGTGCTGGGCCAGGTAGCCGCGGCCGAGGGAAAGCTTTCGCACGATTTGCTGCGCCATCGTCGCCTCACCCTGTAATCATGTGGACGCCGTGGCGCTGGGCCCGCGTCGAGAGGATTCCATCACGTGTCGACACTGCCCGGATCAGCGCTCCACGCATCCCGCCAGCCGCGCCTATCCGGTTCATGGTTCGTGCAGTGTACGATGCCGCCGTTCGGCGTCCAACGCCTGGTCGGACGCCGGTGAGCAGCGCCCCTGAATCCGGCGTGCATCGCCGGGGCCAGCTGGCCGTCGCCGGGCTTCGCCGCTACCCCGCCCTGCTGGCGCCGGTGATCGTCGCCTTGGATGTGCTCTCGCGGCAGGCCCCCTGGGCTGTGCTCGACGGGTGGGCCGACGCGGTCAACCACCTGCTGACCGCCTTGATCTGGCTACTGGCGGCGCGCAGCCTGGGCCTGGATCTGCGCATCGTCCCCGGCCTGATCGCGGCAGTTGCGATCGGCTTGGATACGCTGCCCGCCATCCTCGGCCGCACGTCGCCGCTGGATACTGGTCCCGAGCGAGTGATCCACACGGCCTGGATCGCCCTCTTGATGCTTTTCGGCAGCGTCCTGGCCTACCGCCGCGTCCGGGGCTGGATGGCGTGGACCGCCATCTCCGTGGCGCTCGCCTCGCACCTGACGCGGGATTTCGGCACAGCGCTCGCGTTGGGCTGGTGGCCCGTGAACGACCTGCCGGCCGACGCCCGCTACGCGTCCTACGTGGTGTTCACTGTCGCGCTGGCCTCGTTGCCATCGAGCGGGATGTTGAATCCCCGCGAGCCGGAACCACGGCCCGGCCCGGAGCCCCACCTGCCCCCTGCATCCGACAGGCCGCCAGCCGCCCCGTACGTGGCGCACAGCGATCGGCACGACGATTTTTGATGCGAACGCCATACGTGGGCTGGCACGGCAGCGATCAGGATGGCTCCGCGTAGCGAATGATGCGCATCCCGTGGGCGGAGGCTCAGCGGAGGCCCATTCGGGGTCCCAGCGGCGGACGATATCCTCGGGCAGCACGTCGGGAATGGTGACGGTCACCGGGTTGCCGTCGCTCCATGAGCGCGCCTCGCCAGCCTCGATACGCTCCGTTCCCTACGCCCAGCTTTCGAGATCGAACGGCCGGAGCACCCATCGCGCCGCTGCCGCAACCGTCCAGACATCGATTCCGATGCGTCCGTACAAATCCTCGAGGCGCAGCCACGTCGGCCTCGATCGTTCAGATGGCTTCCACCCCGCCTGATCACCGCATGCGAGAATCCCGGCGAGAGCATCACGATGGGACCAGGCGCGAGGCACGACGATGCACACCCGTGAACTCAGGGAACTCGAAATCTTCCCCGGCGAGCAGGGCGTCGATCTCGATGACCGCGCCTTCGAGCTGGAGCTCAACTGCCACGGTTGGCGTATCGCGCGTGAGCGCACGACCAGGCAGGGAATCCAGGTCGAGAGCGGGTGCCTCGTCGAGTGCGACGGGCGCCTTCCCCGCTTCCTGAAAACGGTGTCGGATTTCGGCCATCACGCCCGGGATGACGCAATGAGCCACGAGAGTCACCAGCCGACCCATGTGCCCGAGCAAATCGCCGTGTATCAGACCGGCCACCTCCTTACCCACGATGTCTGCCGGTTCGATCCGCAACGGGCCGCCGCCGAGCTGCGCGACGCCCGCGACGTACTGGCGATCGACCTCGGTGGCGACAAGGTGCGCAAGGCCAGGTACGCCGTCCGCAACGGGACGCTGGTTCAGGGGGAAGAGCGAACGCTTCGGTCGCGCCAAGGCGCCGGGTACCTCTCGTTCCTGGAGCAGGCGGCGGCGGAGGCGATCGCGAACGAATGGCAGGTGGGCATCTCGTCGGCCACGAAACTGGACGGCAGCGTGATCAGCCGCACGGTCAACCTGCCGGTGTTCTTCGACGAGTTCAGGCGTCGGTACGGGGCCGATTACGAACGGCTCTTCCCCGGGCGTTGCTCGGTCGCCAACGACACGATCTCGGGGATCTGCGGCGCCAGCACGTTGCTCGCGCTCCGGGGCAAAAGCTACCGGGACGTGGCGTTCTTCATCTGCGGGAGTGGCCTGGGCGCCTCGGTGATCCACGACGGTGTGGCGATCCACGTCGAAGCGGCCCACGTACCGCTGGAGCTCGACCTCAACCCGCTGGGGCAGACGACCCACTGCAACGTCGAAGGCAAGGATTACGTCTGCCTCGAACGGGTGACCGCGGCCCGGGCCGGGATCGAGGACCTGTATTACCAGCAAACCGGCGAGGCGCGGGACGGCGTTGCCCTGGGCCGGATGTACGAAGCGGGCGACGCATTGGCAACCCTGCTCTACGAAACGTCGGCGCTGGCGCTGGCGCACGCGGCTGTGGGCATCATGCGCCGATACGCCTTCGCCGGTTCGGGCGAAAGCGGGCTGGTGTTCCACGGCGGGAACTTCGAGATCAAGCGCTACCGGAACGCGGTGAAAGGCGCCCTCGCGGCGTTGCCTGGCCCCCGCGCCGAGGTCGTCTTCGCGCGCGACCTCACCGACAACGTCTGCCTCGACGGCGCGGCGATCCTGGCGCTCAATTCGGACATGTCGGACCATTGATTCAAGTTGGCTCCTACGTCTGCTGGCCGCGTGCTCACGCTTCGGCGCGCTCACCGATGGGGCGAATGCATCTTGACGTAAGGTCGCCCAGCGGGCAAGATGTGGCTCCGGGACCACTGATTGAATGTCCAGCGATTGGTCATGACGCATGCCCGATATCCCACCGCTTGTCCCCACGGACCTTCCCACCCCCACGCCTGACGTTGCGTCGTCCGAGGCGGAACACGCCCTTCCGTCGCCCCTCAATGCAATCCTGGGTCGGGACGAGGAGATCGAGCGCATTCGCCTCCTGCTCGATCGTGACGGCGTGCGGCTCCTGACCCTGCTGGGTCCGGGCGGCGTGGGCAAGACCCGCCTGGCGCTGGAGGTGATGCGCAAGGCGGGCGACGATTTCGCGCACGGAGCCCATTTCGTACCGTTAGCGCCGGTCCGCGACCACGCGCTCGTGCCCTTCGCCGTGGCGAAGGCGCTGGGCATCCAGGAAAGCGGCGGCCTGCCTACCCCCGAGGTTTTGACCGCCTGGTTTCGACCGAGGCACCTCCTGCTCGTGCTCGACAACCTGGAGCAGGTGGTTGCTGCCGCCTCCCCCTGGCTGACGGATGTGCTGGGGTCGTGCCCCCGGCTCACGGTGCTGGTCACAAGCCGGATCGCCCTCAACGTCACGGGTGAACAACGGCATCACGTGCCGCCGTTGGCTGTTCCCGATCCCTCGGATGCCTATCGTCTCGATGACTACGCGTCGGTCGCGCTCTTTGTGCAGCGGGCGCGGGCCGTTCAATCCAGTTTCACCGTGACCTCCGCCAACCTGGGAACGATTGCCGAAATCTGTATGCGCCTGGATGGATTGCCGCTCGCGATCGAGCTGGCGGCGGCCCGGCTCAATGTCTTTTCCCCGGCGGAACTGCTCGCCCGACTCACCGACCGCTTCGGGTTGCTCGCCGGCAACCTCCGCGATGCCCCGCCCCGCCTGCGATCGCTGCGGGACGCGATCGGCTGGAGCTACGACCTGCTCACCCCACAAGAGCAACTCGTTCATTCCCGGCTCTCAGTCTTCGTGGGCAGCTTTTCGTTGGACGCCTCGGAGTTTGTGGCGGCGAGTTCGCCGGAACTGGCGGTCGGCCTGGACACGTCCGGGATGGTCGCCACGCTCATCGACCAGAGTCTGGTCGAGCGGGCCGATGGCTCGGCTGGAACACGTTTCCGGATGCTGGAAACCATTCGCGAATACGGGCTCGCTTGGCTCGCGGAACGCGGCCAGCTCGATGCTGCCCGCGACGCCCACGCCGCGTACTACAAGCAGTTGGCGATCCAGGCCGAGGCCGGGCTGAAGGGCCCCGACCAGGTGTGGTGGCTCAATCGGCTCGAAGACGAGCACGGCAACCTGAGAGAGGCAATGACTTGGCTGACGACGCGGAACTGCGTGCCGGAGGCGATCGAACTCTTCAGTAACATCACCCACTTCATGCATGTCCGTGCCCATTTCACGGAATGGGGGCAATTGCTCGATGAGTGGTTTGCCCTGCCCAAATTGGGATGCCCCACGAGAACGCGTGCCCAAGCCCTCTTGGCGGACGGCTTGCGGACTTCGACCTTGGGCGAGCCCGCTTCCACGATCCGTTCGCTGGAGGAGGCGGTGGAGCTGTTCCAGGAACTTGGCGATCTCAAGATGGTCACGTCTTCCCTTCACGTCCTGTCGTTCGCGCACTGGGCTGCAGACGATCTGGATCGGGCCCGGGTCGCCAACGACGAATCCATGCAGCTGGCAACCAGGCTTGGTGACACCTGGACGCAGACGCAAAACCTTTGGGTTCGTGCGAACATCGTCTGGTATGGAGGTGACACCCAACGCGCACGTCAGCTGCTTGGAGAGGCATTGGCCGTGGCTCGTCTGGCCGGTAACCAATGCCTGATCGGGCTCGTCCTTGGCACGCTTGGCGGGCTGGCCGTCGACACTGGCGAGGACATGGCCGCCGCCGCGGCGCTGTTCCATGAATCCATGGCCATTCAGGAAGCTCTTGGCGACCAGCGCAATGTCCCCATTCAGCACCTGTACCTCGCGATGATTGCGCGGCTCCAGGGGGATCTCGATACGGCCGAATCGCACATCGAGACGGGCATGGCGATGGCCCAGGCAACCGGCCAGGCGATCTCCGAAGCGGTTTTCCATCTCGAGTTGGGCATCGTCGCCCACCTCCGCCACGAGCGGGAGCGATCGGTGCGCGAGCTCCGGCAAGCGGTTCGCCTCTTCCAGCCTGCGCGATACGCTCCGGATCTCGCCGAGTGCCTGAAGGTATACGCGGCGGTGGCGTATGAAGCCGGCGAGGCGGCGGCGGCGGCTCGCTTCCTCGGCGGAGCGGATGCGTTGCTTTGCGGCATTCAGACACCTCCGTACGTCACGAGACTGTTCGATGTCCATGCGCATTTGCCGGACACGCTTCGGGGGAAGCTGGGCCAGGCGGCGTTCGAGCGGACGTACGCCGAAGCCGAGGGGTGGTCGGTGGATGACGCCGTGGCGGCCGCCCTGGCCTTCGAGTTGGCCCCTGGTCCTGCTGACCAGCCAGACGAAACCGGACCCGTCCATGGTCTCTCGCCCCGCGAACTAGACGTGCTGCGCCTGATGGCGAACGGGCTGAGCAACCAGCAGATCGCCGATGAATTGTTCCTGAGCCGGCGCACGGTGACGTCGCACGTCACCCATATCCTCGGCAAGATGGACCTCGCTTCCCGCACCGCCGCCGTGTCATTGGCCATTCGCGCTGGCATCGCCTGAACGCTGGCCAGCCGATCCTGACGATGGGCCGCTTGGCGCCAATACCGTACTTTGTACGATGTCCCCCTCCTGATTCCCACACATGCTACGGATGCGCTCGTCACTTGACGACGCAGATCGGGCTGTACGCCCAACGGCGATTGGAGTCGCACCATGTCACAGGAACCGGTACGAAACCCTCACTCGGGATTGGTCAAGCGACGCCCTCCGAAACTGCTCGCGTTGGTCACGGTCATGCTGCTCAGCTTCGGCGTGACCGGGATCCTCGCTCGCGGCGCGCAACCGCCGCCGGAGGCCACGCCCGGGGCGGTCGGCTTCCAGGGCGCCATCATCGGTGGCATCGACCCCGCCGTGATTCCCGGCTACCGGCTGGCGATGGCCGAGAGCGTCTTCGAGCCGGGAGCTTACGTCACCCAGCACACGCATCCCACGGCGATCGTGGTGTGCGTGCAATCCGGCGCGCTCGGTTTCGCGATCCAGCAGGGCACGGCGTCGATCACGCGCAGTGGGGTCGAAGGGGCGGAGACGCTCGCGCTCAACACCGAGATCGTGCTCGAACCGCGCGATTGCGTGGCCTTCGACCATTTCGCCGAGCACACCGCGCACACCGGCTGGAACGCCGGCGACGAGCAGACCGTGCTCTGGGAAGCCCGGTTGCTGAAAACGGACGAGCCGTTCACGGTCTTCGTCAACGACCAGGGCACGCCAGTCCCGGCGCCTTGAGGCATCGCGTCAACATGACCCATGCATCACTTGGCGGCGCGGATTGACCTGACCAATAGACGATCGTTGCGATCACTTGCCGGCAACGAGGCGCGAAGCGCCGTTCCAACCGCCCCTCCGCGATTGGAACGGCGCTTCTGCTGCTCTATCGCGGGAACGCATGGCGCCGGCCTGCCTGCACGGAGCTACGTATCGCGCGCAGGCAATCGTGCGTGACCGATGCCGTACTTCCTACGATGTTCCCCGGCCCTCACCGGCGCATGATGCAGGCGCGGTCGTCACCGGACGATGCGCGCCGGGCCACCGGCCCTCTGGCGAGAGGAGCCACATGATGCGTCCTGGATTCACCCTTCACATCGGCGTCTGGAAACGGTTGCTGGGCCCGTTGCTGCTTCCTGGCGACCAGATCGCCGCCGCCCACGCGCGGCGCGTGTTCCATCGGCGTTTGACCTGCATCGTTTTCGTGGTCGTCGGGCTCGTGGGCTCGCCCGGCCTCGCCTCGGCGGGTCCCGTCATCGTCGAGACGGAGGACACCGGCGGGGGAGCCGGCGTGGTGCTGACGGCCAACCAGCGGACCGCGGACCGGCTCTTCGACGAAGTCTTCACCCGGCAAACGCCGGACGTGTGCGCCCTGCTGATGGTCGCCAACGCGGTCACTCACACGCCGGCTGGCGATTTCCACGGTCCCACCGGCTTCGAGCAGTACGTGGCCGGGTTCTGGACCGACTATCCCGATGCCGAGTTCGCCATCGACGCCGGCATCGCCCACGACGATCAAGTGACCCTGCACTGGAAGATCACTGGCGAGCAGACCAACCGGCTCGATGGCCTCGCCATCCTCCGCTTCGAGCAGGGCATGATCGCCGAGTCGTGGATCGAGTACGCCGACACGGCGCCGGCCGACCGGGTCGATCCCAACGTCGCGCCGGAGCTCTGCCCGCCCTGCCGGGAGCCGTAATGCGGACGTGGGGTGGAAGGTCACCCCTCCCGGGTCGCTGCGGCGAATGAATTTTTGACAAGCTGCGGTGAAAAACTCGTGGCGCCTGGTTGCCCGCACGGGCGGACACAAGGTCCGCAGCCCTACGAATCCGCATTGTTCATGCCTCGGCGGGGTGCCGCCGAGGCATGAACAATCGAAATGACGTGACAAAGACCGTGCCGACAATGGGCACGGTCTTTTCTGGGCGGCTTGAGCGGATGTCGATTGGGCAGATGCCCGTTCAGCGAACGCCGGCTTGAGTAGATGCCGAAACGGCAACCGCGCCCAGGTCCCAGCCCTGGATCTCTTCGTAACGGTCTCCGCGCAGCTCCAGGCAGGCAACGGTGTCGACCACCCAGCCGGTCTCCAGGGCCAGCGCGGTTGCCGCCTCCCGCAACGCGGAAACATTGCGCCCGATCGACTTGCGGACGCAGGTGACGTGCCAGGTCCAGTGCCGGTCCCGGCCCGGGAGGTCGAGGTGAGCGCCGTCGAAGAGTCGCTCCCGGGCCTCGTCCAGCCCCTCGGCCTCCTGGACCTCGAGGTAGAAGGTGCGGTCGACATTGTCGAACTCATGGACGCCACCGAGGCGAACCGCGACCGGTTCCGGAAAGGCGTGCCGCACCTGCGCATCCAGCGCGGCCAGGTCCACGTCACCCGGTATCCAGTAGCAGAGCGTGGCGTGGGGCGGGATGCGGCGCGCCTGGTCCGGATCGTACGTCAGGCGCCAACCCTGGATGATCTCGCCGGCCTCGCCGGTGACGCGCGCCACCAGCACCCGGCGTCCCTGTGGTGATTCAGCCACGATGGTCCTCCGTTCCGTATCGTTCCAGGAAAAGGTCGAGATCGTTGAGGTCGGCGAAGCGCTGTTCGAGCGCCTCGCGCGGCCAGTCCCACCAGCCGATCGCTTGGAGGCGCTCGGCGACCTCGGCCGGGAACCGCTCCCGGATCCGTTTCGCGGGCACCCCACCGACGATCGTGTACGGCGGCACGTCCTTCGTCACCACCGCCGAGGAGCCGATCACCGCCCCGTTGCCGATACTGACACCGGGCATCACGACCGCGCCGTGCCCGATCCACACATCGTGCCCGATCGTGACGTGGTGGTCGCGTCGCCACTGGAAGAAGCCGTCGTCATCCGTCTCGGCGAAGCCGAACATCCGGCGGCGGTAGGTCATGTGATGCTGGGTGACGCGTTCCATCGGGTGGTTGCCGGGGTTGATCCGGACGTGCGAGGCGATCGAGCAAAACTTGCCGATGGTGGCGTAGATGATGGAAACATCGCCCGCGCAATAGGTGTAGTCGCCCACGCTCGCTTCCGAGATGCCGCAGTTGGGGCCGATGTCGGTCCACTCGCCCAGCGTCGATTCCCGCACCCGCGAGCTGGGATGCACCGTTGGCTCGACGCCGAGCATCTTCGCGTGGCTGGCCGGCGCGGCGGTTCGTCCGTTCTGCATGTCAGACCGCCTGTTCCTGCAATTGTCGCGGCGCAGCGGGCCGGGACTGTCCTGGCGCGGAACGCACGAGATCCGGATGCCGGGCGAAGTGGAAGGCCGACCGGCCATCGACGAAGGTCGCCTCGACGTGCGGCCACCCCTCGTTGTCGAGCCGCACGATCGCGAGGTCGGCGGCCAGGCCGGGTGCGATCGCGCCGCGGTCCCGCAGGCCCACGGCCCGGGCCGGGTTGAGGGTGATCATCCGGATCGCGGCCGGCAAATCCAGCACCCCGTCTCGCCAGAGCCGGAAGGCGGCCGGAACCAGGCATGGCGCATGGTAATCGGCGCAGATCACATCCGCCAGCCCGGCAGCGATCAGGTCGACGGCGTTGAGGTTGCCGCTCTGGGAACCGCCGCGGACGATGTTGGGGGCGCCGACCACGATCGTCATCCCGTGCTCGCGCGCGTGCCGGGCGGCCTCGAAGGTGACCGGGAACTCGGCCACGCTGGCCCCCAGCACCAGTTGCTGGTCGACCTTCTCGGCCGTGTCGTCGTCGTGCGTGGCGACGATCACCGGCAGTGTCGCCAGCGCCTCGGCCACCCGGCGGTAGAAGGCGGGCACGGTTTCGGCGTCGGCCTGGGCGGCGATCATCCGCTGCCGGTACCAGTCGGGGTCGGCGGCCTTGGCGCTGCGGGCGGCGTGGTCATCCTGAGCCATGCGGATCAGCCGTTCGACGTCGCGGTACTGGCCCTGGCCCGGCGAGTGATCGTCGAGCGAGATGTAGGGCACGCGCACCTGGCGCAGCGTCGGCAGGGCGGCGGTGAGCGAATCCTGGGAACGGACATCGAGCCGGTGCAGGATGTGGTGCCGCACGCCGTGCCGCGGATCGTCGTCGAACTGCGCGATGTAGGCGGCTTTCGCTTCGGCGTCGGCGACCGATCGGTTCTTGTTGGGCCGGTCCCGGAACGAGATCGCGTGGAACTCTGTCGTTACCCCGGCGCCGGCCAGCCGCCGCTCCATCGAGCTGAGCGCGAAGGGCAACGGCAGGTTGGCGTTGGCCCGGGGGTTGACCTCGAACTCGAGGTTGTCGTTGTGGAGGTCGACCACGCCGGGCATGAGGTACGCGCCGTCCGCATCCACCACGTGGTCGGACCGGGTGCGGGAATCGAGCGGACCGTGGTCGATCGCGGCGATGATCCCGGCCTCGATCCGCACGGTGGCGCCCTCCAGGATCTGGTCGGGAAGGACCACCGAGGCGTTGGTTACGGTAACGTGCTGCATGCTCATGCGTGGGATCGCTCCATCGAATCAGTCGCCCGGGCCGCCAGGGATGGGCTCGTACTGTAGCCCAACCCTGGTGTCCGGTGGTGACCGATTACAGCGGTTCTCGGAAAAGGCAGAACCCGGTCGGTGCGTAGGGGCCGAGATGATCCCTCGCACGCTCGGGACGGCAGCCCTACCAACTGCGGCCCAGCTGCCATATGATCCGCACTACTCCTCGAACGACTTCAGGTCCAGCTCCAGCACCTGCGCCACTTCGCGCAGGCCGTCGTAGTAGCTGTCGAGGTGCGGCAGGCCGAGGTCCTGGTCGATGTTCGGGTCGGTGTACCAGCGGCCGGTTTCGGCAATGAACGCCGTGTCTTCCTTGGTCGCCAGGAGGGCGTCCTTGATCGCCTCCTTGAGGCTGGCCGGCAGATTCTTGTTGACGGTGAAGGGCGTGCCCGGGATCGGCTCGGAATAGGCCAGGGCGACGATCGACCCATCGGGGCAGGCGTCGAACACGGCCTGGATCTCTTCCTGGGTGCGGGGCTTGCCGACCTCGCCGTCCGGGAAGCCGCAATACTCGATCTGTCCTTCTTCAGCGAGGTTGAGGAGGGTCGTTTCGGTGGAGGCGGCGGCGTCGACCTTGTCGTTCCAGAGCGCGATGCCGGAGGTCGGGTGACTGCCGGCGAAGATGGTCTCCATGTCGTTGTCCGGGTCGAGGCCGGCGGCGACGAGCACCGAACGCGGGATCAGGTGACCGGAGGTTGAGGCCGGGTCGACGAACGAGAAGCTGCGGCCGGCGAGATCGGCGAGGGAGTTGATGCCGTTGCCTTTCTTGGTCGAGATCACGCTGTGGTAGGCGGGCGGGATGCTGGCGTCGTAGACCGGCTCGTCGGCGCGGCTGCTGACGCCGATCGCGAGGGCTTCGGCGTCCGCTTCCTGCACGCCGAGGATGTAGGCGAACGGCCCAACCGTGTAGCAATCGACGTGGCCGGCGCGGGCGGCTTCGATCACGGCGTTGTAGCTGGTGCCGGTGGTGTAGTTGACCTCGATCCCGAGCCAGTCTTCGAGGTGCTGGGCCAGCGGCTCATTGTTGGCGAGCGCTTCCTCGGCATCATCGCCGCCGAAGAGGCCGCAGGTCAGTTCCTCCGGCCATTCCGACGTGTCGTACTGCTTCGTCGGTTGGGGGTCGAAGGCCGCGACCGCGGCCGGCGAGGCTTCAGGTGAGGCTTGGGCATAGGCGGCCGCGGCCGGGGCGGCCAGCAGCAGGGCCAGGGCCACGATCAGCGAGCCAAGCTGTTTCAATGGATTCATCGGATATCTCCTGGGTGGCGAGGGTGTCGCCATGATCGATCTACGGGTCGGTACGAGCAGGGGCCTTCAGTGAGACTTTGGGCAACCTTCGATGTGTGTAGGGGTCAACCTCCGTGTTGACCCGGACCCGGCAATCCCGAAACCCCGGGCGATCACGGGGATCGCCCCTACGTCCGCGTCGTATGGGGCTTCACCGGTTCGATCAGTGTCTGCGGGAAGCTTGTCTTTGCCTGGTTGAGGGTCGAGATGAACTCGACCACTACCATAGGTCGGTCGGCAATCGAACGGATGGGCAAACAGATCTTGCGCTAGATGATCCTCCTTCGTATGGCGTCGCTAATCCGGTCGAGAATGGTGACGGCGACGATGATCAGCACGAGGGCGCCCATGAGTTCCTGGTATTTGAAGAGCGCCATGTATTTGTTGAGGATGAGTCCGATGCCGCCCGCGCCGACGATGCCGAGGATGGAGGCCGATCGCACGTTGCCCTCGAAAAGCAGCAGCGAGTACGAGGCCATCAGCGGCAGCGCCTGGGGGGTGACGGCGAACATGAACGTCTGGGTGCGGGTGGCCCCGGTGGCGTTGATCGCCTGGACCTGGGCCGGGTCGATCGATTCGATCGCTTCCGCGTAGAGCTTGGCCGTCGTCCCGATCGAGCCGATCGCGAGCGCCAGGACGCCCGAGAAGGGGCCGAGCCCGACCGCCGCCACGAAGACGAGGGCGATGATGATGTCGGGCACGGCGCGGTTGATGTTCAGCAGGAAACGCATCGTCTGGTACACGTAGCGGTGTGGCGAGACGTTGCGGGCCGCCAGCAACCCGAACGGCAGGGAGATCACGATCGCGATCGAGGTCCCGATGATCGCCATCTGGATCGTTTCGATCAAGGCCGGCAAGGCTTCGGGAACCGAGAACGAGGCCCAGGTCCAGGAGCCGATCCCGATCGAGGTTTCCACCATCGGCCACTGCGCCGGGAAGAGCCGAACCATGAAATTCCAGATGTTGGGGATGCCATCCAGCAGTTCGCCAGGGGCGGCGTTGGTTCCCCGCACGCCCCAGCCGTAGATGAGCACCATGAGCACGATGGTCAGGACGCCCTTGAGGCCGAGCCGTGGCCAGGGACTCAGCATCTGCTCGCGGGTGCGTTCGCTGGTCGACGCGCTGGACCCGCCCGGGCCGGTGATCGAGGTCGTGGCGCTCATCGTCAGCCTCCGACGCCGGCAACGGCCGGCTCATAGCGATGCGGCGCCGCCGCCTGCTTCATCGGCACGGGCTTGTCGAAGCGGTAGATGCGGTCCAGCGCCGCCTCGTTGAGGGCGCTCGGCGGTCCATCGAAGACGACCCGGCCCTGGGCCAGGCCCACGACCCGGTCGCAGAACGAGCGGGCGAGATCGACATCGTGGACGCTGAGCAGCGTGGGCACCCGCTCTTGCCGGGCCACGCTGACGAGGTCGTTCATGACCTGCCAGCAGAGTTCGACGTCGAGGCTGGCGACCGGCTCGTCGGCCACGATCACCTGCGGCTGCTGGGCGAGGGCGCGGGCGATCGCCACGCGCTGCTTTTCGCCGCCGGAGAGGCGGTCGGCCCGTTGTTCCGCCCGGTGCAGCATATTGACCCGTTCCAGGCAGCCGAGGGCGATTTCGCGCTGTTCGCGGTTGAAATACTGGAAGAAG